>CAZKKD010000212.1:2605-7390 GCA_964553265.1 uncultured Planctomycetales bacterium
GGGGGGGGAACGGCCCCGCCCGGCGTGCCAGCAGCCCGGGGTAGAGGCCGGGCCCGATGGGGAACGAGGCCGGGTAGCCCCCGAGCCCGAACCCGGCGCCAGCCAGGGGCGTCTCCCGGCGGGAGGGATGCGCGGTCGCGGGCATGCTGACGAGCAGCACCAGCGGCGCGAAGGCGCAGGGGTTCACGCCGTCCGCCAGCCCCGCGAGGGTGATGGCCCAGACACCGAGCCGGCGTTCCGGCGCGGCAGAGCGGGTCGGACCGCTTCCGGCCGGTTCGGCGCCCAGGCCGAGCGCCCGGAGCGCTCCCGCAATGGCTTCCGGACCACTGGGCGGCGCCGGCAGGCCACCGCGACCGGCGGCAAGCTCTGCGGCAAGCGCTTCCTCCAGCCGCGCCACAATGGCATCGCCGCCGAGGACGGCGGCCGAACCGGCAAAGACGGCGAGCGAAGGGGTCTCGGTCGCCTTCGCGCCGTACGCATCGAGCAGGCGGAAGAGCGCGGTGGCGCGCGCCGCGCCCGCGGTCGCATCGGACAGGTCGTAACGATGGACCCGAATGCGTCCCCCGAAGCGTTCCTCCGCCGCCCGGACCGCCTCTTTCGCCGGTCCGCACAAGCGACAGCCGGGCGTGAAGAAGAAGAGCACCTCCAGGGGCGCATGGGGGGAACCGGAGGCCGCCCCCGCGGATGCTGTCGCGCCAGCGTCCTCGGCCGCTCCCGCACACAGCGGAAGAGCGCCCCCACCGGCAGTAAGGATCAGGAGGAGCGCGAACGCCCTCTTGACGCGGGTCCGGAAGTTGGGCACAGTGTGCCTCCCGAGCCGGCCCCGCAGCGGGGCCGCTCCGGACGTCGCGTTCTGGTTTGTCATCTTCGGGAGCCTTCCCATGCGCACCCTTCTTCTCCTCGTTGCGGCGTGCGCCATCGGCTTCGCCGGCGTTCTCCTCGGTCGGCTGACCGCCGGGGGAGAGAGCCTACCCGCCGCCCCCGCATCCGGCAAGGGGGCGGTCGTTCCGGCGGGCGCCCCGGAACCTTCCGGTGCAGAAGGGCAGGCGGGATCGGCTTCGGCTGGCGCCGCCGACGCGAACGTTCCGGCTGACGGCTGGGCGCTCCACCCGGCCGTGCATGCCTTCGGCCCGCTCCACGAGGGCGAGGCGCGAACCGTGGCGCTCCGGGTCGAGCGGCCCGACGATGCCGGAGCCCTCCGCTTCGGCCGGCTCTACTCACCCTGCCCCTGCGTCCGCGTCTCCGCCGAGCGGATGACGGCCGAAGCGGACGCCCCCGCGGCGGTGCAGGTCCGGCTCCACTCGCGCACCCTCCTCGGGGCGCAGAGCTTTCCCGTCTACGTCGAGCTGCTCGCGCCGGAGCGGCGGACGCTCCGGGCCGACGTGACCGCGACGGTCGAGCGCGTCCCGGCCGATCTCCGGGTCGCACCGGACGCCCTCCACCTCGGCGCGGTCGCGGGCGGCGAAGCAAAGACCGTCCATCTCACCAATCTCATGAAGACACCGCTCCGCATCACTGCGGCCCGCGTGGAGGGCGCCCCGCTGTCGGTAACGCCGGCGGCCCCCGTCTTCCTGGAAGGCGGTGAGACGCACACCTTCACCCTCGCCGTGCCCGCCGACGGTCTCCCCGCCGGTCCGGTGCGCGCCACGCTCCACATCGAAACCGATCACCCCCTCCACCGCGAGATGGCCCTCCCCATCGACGGCACGGTGCGCTGAGAACCGCCACACTCAACCTTCCAGCCCTCCATGGCGACTTCCCACGCAGTTTTCACGTCCCGAAAGCAGCCGCGTGGAGACTTTTTGGGGCCCACTATCCACATAAATCCACATTCGCATGTGTATTGCAACCGATTCGGGCGCATGCATTTCTGTTGTTTGTAAAAAGATGAAAGTGCTTTTCCTGTTTACGCTTTTTCGCAATTTCTAACCAAAAAAAGGTTGACGAAAATCGGAATTGCACCACGATACACCACGCACTGCAGTCGGGCACCGGGGAATACATCAGCGCTACAACAAGATGGAATGCCACTCCTTGTCGGATAGCGGGTGCATTACGCCCGGCACGGCGGGGAAAAGGCGCACCGGTTCCCGGCATGCCTTGCCGTGTCGGGTGGACGGTGAGGCAGGGCATTGGGCTGCAAATGGAGGGTTCGTTTTGTCACAAAAGGCCCGGGTTTTTGGTATCGCGTTTCTGCTGTTTACGATTGTCGCGGCTCTGGCGTACTGGCGGTCCATGCCAACCCGTCCGGACATCGCTCCTTCCAATTCTGCAACCATGCCCCAACCCGCCACGGAGGAGGCTGGTGAAGCTCCGGATGCAGTGGATGCGCAGAAGGCGGCTGTGCAATCGGCCGAGAATCCGGCTCTGGCGACCGCGATCGCCGACGTACCCGCTCCGGAGCGCATCGCTGCGCTCCGGCGGGTGCCGGCCGACCTGAGTGTCCGCGACCGCGCACTCCTGGTTGAAGGGGTGCTGGACCGCACCAACAGCCCCGTCATCCGTAACGACATGCTTTGCGCACTGGAGCGCCAGCAGATGCCTACCCCGGCGCTCGGTGCGCACTTGGTCGCCATGTGCCGGGACGAAGCGGAGTCCTACCGCTGGCGCGACTACTGCCTGCAGCACCTGCCCCAGGCGTACCGACATGCCGACAACCAGCCGGAGATTCGCGGCTTCCTGGTGGCGGCGGCGCGGGGCGAACTCCGTGTCGAAGGCGAAGAGGAGTCCGTGCCCGGCGCTTTCTCCGGCACGGCGCTCATCGCGCTGGTGGCACTCGCGAAAGAGGACCCGACCCTGAAGGACACGGTGAGAGACCTGGCCCGGGCGGGTGTGGAAGCGGCCGACCAGGACCCGGATCGCGCCGTCACCGCGCTCCAGACCGCGCGCAGGACGGGGGACCGCAGTGTGCTCCCCCTGGCCCGTTCGCTCGCTGGCGATGCCGAATCGCAGACGCGCCTGCGGATGTCTGCGCTCAGCGTTCTCGGCGAACTTGGTGACGCCAGCGACGTTCCCCTGCTGCAGACGCTGGCCGCCGAAGCACCGAAGGATCTCCGGCGGGTGGCTGCCTATCAGCTCGAATCATTGACGAAACGGGTGTCGAAATAGAGAGATTCCCGCCGCCGATGCGCGGACGACAACGGAACGGAAACCCACGAACGCGGAGGATGCGAACCGTGACGAGGAGGATGAACCGGATGAGAGGCGCAATCGCAACCTGGGGACTGGTGCTGCTCTGTTGTTCGATCGCCTGCGCCGGGGATCAGGCGCCGCGCGATCTGGCGCTGGCGTATACCCCCCAGGCCGCACGGGTTGACTTGACCTGGAACGCCCCGGGAGACGCAACGGGGATAGCAGCCTACCGGGTGGAACGCAACGGCGTTCTCCTGAGCGAACAACCTGCTGTCTCCCTGACAGACAGCGATGTCTTCCCCGGCCAGACCTACCGCTACGTGGTTCAGGCGCTCGACGCAGACGGGAATGTCCTCGGTGAAAGCGATGCGGCCGACGTGGTCTGCGAGACCGAACTGGCCACATGGACGGCGGCCGGCGACGGCCAGTCCTTTTCCGATCCGGACAACTGGTCGACGGGCTACGTTCCCAACCGGATGAGTGTGGTTGTGTTCGACGCCACCAGCGGCGCGGACTGCCGCGTTGACCTTGCCGAGGCCGAGGTCGCCAGTCTGCGCATCGATGCGGCCTACGGCGGCCTCGTCGACTTTGGGGAAGCGGCCATCGCTGTCGCGGGCGGGGATGTGGAAACGTCCCCCGCACACGACGGCCATTTTGCGATGGGGACCTCCACCCTTCGCTTCATCGGCTACGGCACGCAGCGGCTCGTCTACCGGGATCGCTACCGCTTCCACGGCGTGGAGAACCGGAAGGCCGGCGGAACGCTGGAGTTCCGGGATCCTGTCTCCGGCGCGTGGAACGTCTACGTGCACACCTTTCGGGCCGGGCCCGGTACGCACAGCAAGATGCAGTGGATGACGATGTACGCCAGCGTCTTCGAGGTGGTCGGCGCACCGGACCGACTCGCCGTGGTCGAGGGCGGCCATTATGATCTGAGCCGCGTGGGACGCGCAGTCCATGCACGCCTGAAGAGCGTCAAGGCCGGGGAGTTCTACGCCGACGGGCATCCGATCGACGCGACGGACCATTGCGTCGACGCCGGCAACTGTTTCGGCGTCTATTTCTCGGGCCTGCGCCGCTGGGACGGCGAGGGCGCGGACGACCGCTGGTGCACGCCGGAGAACTGGAGCGGCGACGCGCTGCCCGGCCCCGGTGACACGGTTGTATTCGACGCCCTTTCGGCGAAGCGGTGCCGTCTGACCGATGACGTCACGGTCGGCGAATTCCTGCTCTATCCGGACTACGGGGGCCAGGTGCTCCTCGGCGCCGCGAAGCTGACCGTCGCGGGCGAGCGTTTCCGGGTCGGCCGGACCGCATTGCCCTCGCGGTTCGAGCCCGGCGCCGGAGAGGTCCGGGTCGGAACGGAGACCCCGGCCGACATCCGTTTGCCCGTGGGGTTCCGCTTCCATCGGCTCCATATCGGTGAGCACGGCGCCTATTTCAGCACCGGCTTCGGTGCGGACCGCCTGAGTATCGCGCCGGGGGCACGGGTGCGTTTTCGCGCCAGCGACCCGTCCGTCCCGCCCGCCGAGCGCGCCTGGGTCGACGTGACCGATGCGGTCTGGCAGGGCACGGCGGACAACCCCATCACCCTGGAGCCCGTGCTCGACCACCGGGAGCAGGGGTTCCGGTTCGAGTGGTCCTACCTCGACT
>CAZKKD010000213.1:0-7345 GCA_964553265.1 uncultured Planctomycetales bacterium
GGGGCGGGGGAGAAGGCCCGCAGGGGGCGCGGCGGGAGGCGGCAGGGGGCGGGGGACGAGCCGCCCTACGCAGGCAAGCAGCACCTCCCGCGCGGGACGGCCGAGGACGCGGGGTTCGATGTACTGGAGCTGGACGAGCGCGACAACCTGGCGCAGACCTGTGCGGCATACGTACAGGAAGACCACGAACGCCCGTTCGCGCTGGTGGCGAGCTTCATCAACCCGCACGACATCTGCTACATGGCGCTGCGGGACTGCGCCCGGGCGGAAAACAACGATGCATCCGGTGCAAATCTGGTCGCGCATGCGGGGCGGGAGCTGGCCTGCCTCGACGAGGCGCTCCGCCGGCCGGACGGGGTGGACCGGGACGCCTTCTTCGCGGAGCACTGCCCCCCGCTGCCGGACAACCATGCACCCCAGGACGCGGAGCCGGAAGGGATTGCCGAGCTCCTCGACGAGCGGCCGTTCCGGCGGTATGCGCGCACGCACTACAGCGAAGAGCGGTGGCGGCTCCACCGGTGGGCCTACGCGAAGCTGACCGAGCGGGTGGACCGGGAGATCGGGGGGCTCCTCGACGGACTGCGCGCGGCCGGACGGGACCGCGACACCGTGGTCGTCTTCACCAGCGACCACGGCGACCACGACGCGGCGCACCGGCTGGAGCACAAGACGGTGCCGTACCGCGAGGCGACGCGGGTGCCGCTCCTCCTGCGGCCGGCGGGAGGGCTGGACGCGCCGGTGGTGAACCGGTCGCACCTGGTCTGCAACGGGCTCGACCTGCTGCCGACGCTGGCCGACTACGCGGGCGCGGAGGCGCCGGCGGATCTCGAGGGCCGGAGCCTCCGCCCCTTCGCCGAGGGGGCCGCGCCAGCCGCGTGGCGCGACAGCCTCTGCATCGAGAGTCAGAACTCGGTCTCGATCCTGACGGAGCGCTGGCAGCTCACCCGCTATGACCGGGGCGCGCACGCCGAGCAGCTCTACGACCTCCAGGCCGATCCCGGCCAGACCCGCAACCACGCCGCCGACCCCGCCAACGGGCAGGTGCTCGCCGACCTCCGCCGACGTCTTGCCGAACGCGAAGCGTCCGCCGGCGCCGCGCCAGGCCGGTCCGCGCCCGTGGCCGGCTGCGCACCGCAGGGGGCGGGGCGCGCAACCGGGCTTGCGTAGGTCGGATATGCGACGGAGGTTTGGGACGACGGGGGCGCGGACAGGTGGATGGAACCGATGGTCGGGTTTCGGTCGCACCCTGAAAACTGCTCAAGCCCGCCCGCGGACGTCCGCTAATCTGAATGGATGTTGTCGAGCCGCGCGGGCGCTGTCCGCGTTTTGCGGCGGAGACTTCCAGCCGAAAGGGCTGCCATGGGCGTCAGTTCCGTTGGTCCGGCCAGCATGCAGGCGGGGATGATCCTGCAGGTGCTGCAGGCCGCCCAGCAGATGCAGACCGAGATGATGGAGCAGATCATCGCGGTCGAAGCCCAGCAGCAGATCGACGCCCAGCGGATGGAGATCGCCGGCCAGATCGTCGACGTCTACGCCTGAAGCAACCCCGTCTACGGGACGCGTCCTTACGTTCTTGCGCGACCACCGCGCCAGTCCTGAGAATCCTGACCCAGTCTGTCCGGATATGAGACTGATCGGTCTCGTCGTTCCTCTGTGGCAAGCGGTCTGCCTGGGCCTCTCACGGGAGGCCTGCCGGGTGCCAAGCTTTCATTTCCCTGCAACAGAGTCGATTGCATTGCATCGGATTGCCACCGCTTCTCCCGAAAAAGTTTGTCTTGCATGGTTTGGCATTTGCCACGGGCCGGGAGATCTATCTGGCGGTTCGGCATGCACTTGCGGATCCCAAAGGAAGGCGGATGCCGGTATGGCCGCTGTCGGTCGCCCTAGTGCGTAAGATTATTCGTGACAGCGCCTTACGGGATTTGGAGAATGCCTCGGTGACACTCAGCCGATTGGATCCCAGGCAGGAGCGACCGTTTTGTGGCCATGCGGGGCCGGATTGCCTGTGCCGGTGGGCGTTTTCGGGGGCAATGGGGAATGGCGGGCAAGGACACCAAGAGGATTCTGATTGTCGATCCGGACGCATCGGTCCGGAACGGCCTTTCCCGCCTGTTGCGGCGCAACGAGATCGATGTTGCGACCGCGGTGTGCGGCGAGCGGGCGCTGCAGCGACTGCGTGAAGGGGAAACGTTTGACGCGCTCATTCTGGATGTTCTGCTGCCGGACATGTATGGCAAGGAGTTGGTCGGCGCCATTGCTTCCGAATCGCTGCTGCCGCTTTCCCGGGTACTGATCCTGACGGCCATGCAGAATGTTGACAATGCAACCGCTTATCTGCAATACGGTTGCGCAGCGTATTGCGGCAAACCCTACGACAACGACCAAGTGCTCCAGCAGGTGTTGCGCATTCTGAGGGGGGAGTCGGTCTGCCGGGAGTGGGGCGCGATTCTCTGAGGCAGCCCTGCGGGTGGCTCGCGGCGCGTATCGACCCGGTGTGGCCGGAGCCGGAAGGGTTCATTGTTCCGGTGCGGCGGCGTCTTTCACAGGCGGACAATCCAGAACGCGCCGGAGGGCGGGCAGGGCTTCGCGGGCCGCGGCGCGTCCGCGTTCGACAATGATTTCAACGGCGGTGAAATCCCCCCAGAAGAACTCCTGCACGTCCGGCCGGATGACCACGTCGGCCGAGGCGATCTCCCGATCATTCAGCAGTCGCGAGCTGGTCATCTCCAGGCGGCTTACCACGTCGAACCCGGTGTGGAATCCGTGGGCGGGCTCCACCGGTGAGCGGATGTCGACCGCGACCACGGTCCGGGCGCCCAGGCTGCGCGCGGCGTGGACCGGGACGGAGCTGACCGGCGCGGCGTCGAGGTAGCGCCCGCCGTTCCAGCGGTACGGCGGAAACACAATCCCGACGGTGGTGCCGGCCTCGACGGCGGCGCGGACATTGCCGCGGGTGAGAGCGACCGCCTCGGCGTGGACGAGATCGATGGCGTTCAGCGCCAGGGGGAGGGCGGCCTCGGCGATGTCGGCGTCGGGCAGGAGCTCGGCCGCGGCGTGCATGGACGGGTTGGTCCGCAGGAGCGACGGCCGCAGGCTGAGCATGTTGAAGACGAAGAAGGTGCGCAGGTGCTTGCGCAGGCGCGACCACGCCCCGCCGGTGCAGCTGAGACCGCCGTCGTCGCGGGCCGGCCGGCGGTGGCCGCCGAAGTGCGGACTTGTGGAAAAGAACCGCACCGCACGCTCGCGGACGGCCGGGGCGTCGGGCTGGAACGCGTAGAGCGCCGCCAGGAGTCCGCCCAGCGAGCTGCCGGCGAGGGCGCCGACGGGGATCTCCTCTTCGGCGAGGACCTCCAGCACCCCGAGGTGGCAGAGGGCGCGGCTGCCGCCGCCGCCGAGGGCGAGTGCGGGGGGGATCACGGGATGCGGGCTCCTGTAGCGCCCATGACCGGGGCGCTGGTCCTGTGCCGTTCCACGGTCCGGACGAGACGCCGACCGCCGGGCGCGGGCGTTGCCGAACGGCTGGCTGTCCGCCGGCGAAGTGGTGCAATCATGCAGAAAGCGGCCCGCAGATGCAACCGTTGGCCGTGGTCGGGGGGAGCGGCGGGAGCCGACCTCGGTCCAAAGTCGACCCCGGGAAACGGGATTCTCCTCCCGTCGGACGCCAACGGAAGGGGGAGCGGAGCGGCGGCTTCTTCTCTTGACCCGGGCGGGCCGTTCCATAGGCTGAAGGGGGAGCAGCGCCCCCGTCCCCCGCGGACGGCCCCGACAACATCCAGGGTCCAGACGATCCCGAATACAAGGAGCGAACGATGGGCAAGAAGGTCGTGCTTCCGGAGAGCGAACTGCCCCGGCGGTGGTACAACGTGCTTCCCGACATCCCCAACGGCCTGCAGCCGCCGGTCGACCCGGAGACGAAGCAGCCCTGCGGTCCGGAAAAGCTGGCCCCGATCTTCCCGATGGGATTGCTCGAGCAGGAGATGAGCGATCAGACCTGGATCGACATCCCGGAGGAGCTTCTGGAAATCTATGCGCTCTGGCGGCCGAGCCCGCTGGTCCGCGCCATCGAGCTGGAGAAGGCGATCGGGACGAAGGCGAAGATCTTCTTCAAGTACGAAGGCGTGAGCCCGGCCGGCAGCCACAAGGTGAACAGCTCCGTCGCGCAGGCCTACTACAACAAGCGCGAAGGCGTGAAGCGGCTTGCGACCGAGACGGGCGCCGGGCAGTGGGGCAGCGCGCTGAGCTTCGCCACGCAGAAGTTCGGCCTGGAATGCATGGTCTACATGGTCCGCTGCAGCTTCGAGCAGAAGCCGTACCGCAAGAGCATGATGCGCACCTGGAAGGCCGATGTCGTGCCGAGGCCGAGCGACCGTACGCACACGGGACGGGACGTGCGGGCGAAGAGGCCGGACACGCCGGGGAGCCTGGGGATTGCCATCAGCGAAGCGGTGGAGGACGCGGCCAAGCGCGAGGACACGAAGTATGCGCTCGGGTCGGTGCTCAACCACGTCTGCCTGCACCAGACCGTCATCGGGCAGGAAGCGAAGACGGCGCTGGCCCAGATCGGCGAGACGCCGGACGTCATCGTCGGCTGCTGCGGGGGGGGGAGCAACTTCGCGGGTCTGGCGCTGCCGTTCGTGCCGGACAAGCTGGACGGTGCGCCCATCCGCATGGTGGGGGTGGAGCCCCACGCCTGTCCGACGCTGACCCGCGGTCGGCTGGCGTACGACTGGGGGGATGTGGCGCGGACGACGCCGCTACTGTATATGTTCACGCTCGGGCACGACTTTATCCCGCCGGACATCCATGCGGGCGGACTCCGCTACCACGGCATGGCGCCGATCGTAAGCGCCCTGGTGCGGGAGGGGCTCATCGACCCGGTGGCGGTCCACCAGGTGGGCTGCTTCGAGGCGGGCGTGCTCTTTGCCCAGACCGAGGGGATCCTGCCCGCGCCGGAAGCCAACCACGCGATCCGCGCCGTCATCGACATCGCCACCGAGGAACCGGAGAAGGAGCAGACGATTCTTTTCAACCTCTCCGGCCACGGGCACCTGGACCTGGCGAGCTACGACCGCTTCTTCGCCGGCGACCTGGTGGACTACGAGTACCCCGAAGAGCAGATCGCCGAGGCCATGAAGGGGCTGCCGGCGGTGGAGTAGCCGCCGCGGCGCCCGCAGCAGGGACCGGACCATGCCGGACGATCACAGCGCGCCCTATCCGCCGAGTCTCGCGGCGCTGGTGGACGCCTTCGCCCGGCTGCCCGGGGTGGGGCGACGCTCGGCGGAGCGGATGGCGTTTCACTTTCTCAAGTGCCCGAAGGAGGAGGCGATGGCCTTCGCCTTCGCGGTGCGGGACCTGAAGAAGAACCTCCGCTCCTGCAGCCGGTGCTACAACCTGGCCGAGGAGGACCTCTGCGCCGTCTGCGGCAATCCCGCGCGCGACGAGAGCCTCCTCTGCGTGGTGGAGATGCCCCGCGACGTGATCGCCATCGAGAAGACCGGCGTCTATCGCGGGCTGTACCACGTGCTCCTCGGGCGCCTCTCGCCGACGGAGGGCGTCGAACCGGAAGACCTGAAGATCGACGAGCTCTTCGGCCGGCTGGAGACGCTGCCGGTGGAGGAGGTCCTGCTCGCCACCAATCCGACCGCCGAGGGCGACGTGACCGCCACCTACCTCGCCGAGCGCCTGCGGGAGCGCGGCGTGCGCGTCACCCGGCTGGCGCGGGGGCTGAGTACGGGCACCGAGATCGAATTCGCGGGCCCGGCCAACCTCCAGAGTGCGATCGAAAACCGTCGGGACGGCTGAACCCCATCCAGCGCCAGTCTGCAGACAGGAGCCCCCTTGGCCAAGCGCAAGAAGAAGCGCAAGCCCCAGCGGCGTTCGACGCCGCCGAAGCGCCTGGACATGCGCGCGGCGCTCAGGCACGCGATGACCCACCTCCAGGCCGACCGTCTGGGTGCGGTGGAGACGGTCTGCAACCGGATGCTGGCGGTCGACACGCGGTGCGCGCCGGCGCACATGCTGCTCGGCATCGTGGCCGACCGTGGCGGCGATGCGGAGCGCGCCATCCGCTCCATGGAGACCGCGGTCGGGCTCGACCCGTCCAACGCGGACTATGCGTCCAACCTGGGCGCGGTTCTGCAGGCGTCCGGCCGGGTGGCGGACGCCGAAGCGCTCTTCCGCAAGGCGCTGGAGCTGCAGCCGGCGCACGTGGACGCACGCTTCAATCGGGCGAAGGCGTTGAAGGCGCTCGAACGCCTGGACGAGGCAGACGCCGCCTGGCGGGCGCTTCTGGACACCGACCCGTCGGTCGGGGAGGCATGGGCGGAGGTGGCGCGGGGGCTGCGCCGGAACGGGCGGCGGGTGGAGGCCGAGGAGATGCTGGTCGGCGTCGATGTCGAGACGCTGGCGCGGGCGGACGACTGCATCCGCTTCGGGGACGTCTGCCGCGAGTTCGGGCTGCTGGACGCGGGGAGGGCGGCGTACGGACGGGCGCTTCGCCTGGCGCCGGATTCGCCGCGTGCGCTGAACAATCTCGGCATGCTGCTCCGGGAGGCCGGCGAGACCACGGCGGCCCGCGAGGCGCTGGAGCGGGCCCTGGCCATCGATCCGAACCATTCCCAGGCGCTCAATAACCTGGGCAGTCTGCACAACAGTCTGGGCGATCCCGATGCCGCGTCGGACCTGTATCGCCGTGCGCTGCGGCAGCAGCCGGGGCGCCCGGATGTCCTGGTCAACCTGGCGCAGACCCGTCGCCTGGAAGCCGGCGATCCGCTGCTGGACGAGTTGCAGGCGGCGTACGGCCGGGAGGACTTGAGCGACGCGGAGCGCACCGTGCTCTGTTTTGCGCTCGGTCGTGCCTGGGATGCGCTCGGCGAGTATGACAGGGCGTTCACGTTTTACCGGGACGGCAACGCGTTGAAGCGGTCGAGTTTCACCTACGATGTCGGCCGGGCGGTGGAAAAGATGCGCGCAACCGCCCGCGTTTTTGACGACGCCTTTTTTGCGCGGCATGCAGCGGACCGGGGCACGCGGCTGCCGATTGCGATCTGCACGATGCCGCGGTCGGGTTCGAGCCTGATTGAGCAGATTCTGACAAGCCACCCCGAGGTCGGAGGCGTGGGGGAGCTGATGGAGATTCCCCGGCTCTTCCGCAGCATTCCTCTGCGGCTGGGCCGGCGGGAGGATCCGCTTGCGCGCGGGCCGGGGCGGGGGGAGGGGGGCCCGGGCGGGACCGGGCAGGAGTACCAAGCGCGCCTGGCCGCCCTCGTGGCGGGTGCCGGACGCGCCCCCGGCAAGGCGGCGAACCCCTACCCCCCCGCCCGGTCCTCCGCCCCTCCCTGTTCGC
>CAZKKD010000214.1:0-7325 GCA_964553265.1 uncultured Planctomycetales bacterium
CTGTTGTGCTGTCTGCTGCCGCCAACAGCCAGCGCTGTCGAGCGCGTCGTCTTCGCTTTCCAGCAACCGGCCGCCGACGCCACGGGTCCCTCCGGCTGGGCGCGCCTGGACGGCCTGCTGGACCGCATGGAACTGGTGCGCAGCGACGGCACGTGCGAACGCTTCGTGCGCCCGGAAAACCTGGTGCCCGAGGCGGAGTTCATCCACGAAGAGCCCGCGCCCAGCGAGCCCACCGCCTACTACCTGCGCGTGCACCAGTCCGACGGCGGCACCGCCTGGACCAGCCCGGTCTGGGTAACGCCCGAAGCGTGACGCAGCGCCGGCGACGTTGCCGTTAGAGGCGCGTGATCGCCAGGAGTTCCCCCAGGCCCTGGATGGTCAAGTCCGGGCGGCCCCCGCCGGGCAGCAGGCGGCGCCGACCGGTGTCGCACCACCCGCCGGGGACCACACCGCGCTGGGCCCCCCCCCGGCCCGTCCCGGGGCTGTCGCCTACGGACAGCACCCGGGCGTCCCGCGCGGAGCGACTGGGCGGCAAGGCTCGGCGGGAGGTCGACCCGCTCGATCCGCCGTCGGTGACCCAAGCGCTGCGTGCACGCCGGCCCGCCATCTGGCAGGAAGCGGACGGCCTGCCCGACGGCCGGCACCTGGTCGATACGGCGGCGGAACTGGGCGTGCGCACCTCGCGCATCGTCCAGGGCATCAGCCGCGTCAGCGACGACGACGCCTGGACGCTCCGCAAGCCGGCCGACAGCATTGCGCGTTCCTCGTGGGAGATCGACATTCACCCGCCCGACGACGACCCCGCCCCCGAACGCTGGTATCACAGTCTCAGCGACACCTACGCCGCCTACGCCCGGCGCCTCTGCGACGGCGAGTGGTTCGGCATCCCGTATGGCTGCCTGGTGGCGGCGGGCGTGGACGACCTGCTGGTGGCGGGGCGCTGCGTCTCGGCCGGCTACCTGCCGCAGGGGTCGCTGCGGATCCAGCAGACCTGCATGGCCACTGGCGAGGCCGCCGGCGTCGCCGCCGCGCTCAGCCTGCGCGAGGGCGTTCCCCCGCGCGAGCTCGATCCCGCGCTCGTCGTCCGACAGCTCGCCACCGACCGCGACGTCGAGCCGGCGTTCGACTGCCTGCAGGATCTGCCCTGCACGGAGGCACCGGCATGACCGCGCCGGCCCCGTCCATCGTCTTCATCACCACCGACACGCAGGGCCAGAACATGGTCTCGGCCTACGGGGAACGGGCCGGCGTGGAGACGCCCTGCCTCGACCGGCTCGCGCGCGAAGGCACCCTCTTCGAGAACGCGTTCTGCGCCTCGCCGGTCTGCACGCCGGCGCGGAGCGCATGGTACTCTGGGCTCCACCCGAATCGCAACGGCGCGTGGACCAACAACGTCACGATGCGGCGGGGTCTGTCCCTCCTCGCCGAGCGACTGGACGACGCGGGCTACCGCTGCGTGCACCTCGGCAAGTGGCATCTCGACGGCGGCGCCTACAACGGCAGCGGCGAACCCGACGGCGGCTTCTCGGAACCGTGGTACGACCTCGCCTCCTTTCACCGGGAGCACCCGCAGGAAGGGCCCAACCGCTTCGGCGCGTGGAACCGGGGCCTGGAGGATCCGGCGTACTGCTTCGGGCACTGCGTCGCCGACCGCGCCATCGAGACGATGCGCACCCACACGGGCGGTCCACTCTTCCTCGCGGTCGAGTTCGACGAGCCACACGGACCCTACATCTGCCCGCCGCCCTTCCATGGACGGCACGCCCACGAAGGTGTCTTCCGGCCCGCAACCCTGCATGCGGATCGCTCCGGCAAGCCGGCCATCCAGCAGACCTACGCCCGCTTTCTCGCCGAGGGGCGCGACAACCCCGAAGACCTGCCGGCGTACTATCGCCTCTACCACGACTGCAACAGCTACGTCGACAGCGAGATCGGCCGGGTGCTCGACGCAGTGGACACCCACCTGCCGCCCGATACCGTCGTCATCTTTACGTCCGACCACGGGGATCACCACGGCGCGTTCGGCCTCTGCGCCAAGGGGCCGACCATGTACGAGGCCACCTGCGCCGTGCCGCTGATCATCCGGAGCCCGGCCTTCGGCCACGGCGTGCGGACGCCGCACCTTGCCAGCGGTGTCGACCTCTACCCCACGATCCTGCAGATTGCCGGTGTTGCCCCCGTGGGCAACCCGACGGGGCGCGGGGATGCCGTCTCGCTCTGCCCGGTCCTGCGTGGCGAGAAGGTCACCCTCCGGGATCACGTCATCATCGAATACAACCGCTTCGGCGTCGCGCACGATCAGGACGACGGCTTCTTCCCGATCCGCTGCATCCGGACCGCGACGCACAAGCTCGCAGTCAACCTGTTCGATCGGGACGAGCTCTACGATCTCGTCGCCGACCCGGACGAAGCCGAGAACCGCATCGACGACCCCGCCTGCACCACAGTGCGCAACGAACTGCATGACCGTCTCCTCGCCTGGCAGTGCGCGACGCAGGATCCCTTCCGCGGGCCGGGCTGGACGCTCCGCCCCTGGCGGACCGACCGGACGCACGCATTCGAAGGGCTTTTCACGACCGGCTACAAGGATGCCTGGACCGACCACGATTTTCACAAGCCCGATCCCGACCGACAGGAGCAGAGGCCATGAGCGCCACCGAAACGATCTGTGAAAAGACTGTCCTTTTCGAAGCTCGCCGCGACGGGTACCACACCTGCCGGATTCCCGGCGCCATCGTGACCCCGGCCGGCTCGGCGCTCGTCCACTGCGAGGCGCGCCTCGGCGGCGGGGGCGACTGGGACGCCATCGACATCCGCCTGCGCCGCAGCACCGACGGCGGCGAGACATGGGAGCCGGCGCGCACGGTGGTGGACCACAAGCCCTTCGGCGCGCGGCCGATCCACAACTTCGTCCTCCTCCCCGACCGGGAGACCGGGCAGATCCACGCGCTCTTCTGTCAGGACTACCGCCGCGCCCTCCACATGGTGAGCGAAGACGACGGGCAGACCTTCTCCCCCTTTCGCGACATCACCGAAGCGTTCCTGCCCCTGCAGAAGACCTACCCCTGGCGGGTGATCGGCATCGGGCCGGGCCACGGCATCCAGCTCCGGAACGGCCGGCTGCTGGCGCCCATCTGGCTCTCGCCGGGCACCGGCGGCGAGATGGGCGCGTACCACCTCGCGCACCGCCCCAACCGCTGCGGCGTTCTCTACAGCGACGATCACGGCGGGACGTGGCAGGCGGGCGAGCTCATCCCCGACACCTTTCCCAACTGCAACGAAGCCGAAGCGGTGGAGCTTGCGGACGGCTCAGTCCTCGTCAACATGCGCAACTTCGACGGTCGCGGGCTGTCCATCGAAGACGCCGAACGCCGGCGCGCGGTGACGGTGAGCCCCGACGGCGCGGGCGGCTGGTCGACGCCGCGCTTCGCCCCCGAACTCAAGGAGCCGGTCTGCATGGCGAGCATCGCCCGCTACGACTGGCCGGAGGGCGAGCAGCCGGGGCGCATCCTCTTCTCCAACCCGGACACGCTGGAGAAGACCATGACCAACTGGGCCTGCGACCGGAAGAACCTGACCGTCCGTCTGAGCCGCGACGAGGCGGAGACCTGGACCGCCGGACGCGTTCTCGAGCCCGGCCCGTCCGGCTACTCCGACCTTGCCGTCCTGCCCGACGGACGCGTTCTCTGCGCCTACGAGTGCGGCATGATCGAGCACATGTGCGACACCGCCAGCATCACCGTCGCACGGTTCCCGATTTCATGGGTCGAAGCGAACGAGACGGCTCGCTGACCTGCCGACGCATCCGAAGGGAGACCCCAATGCAGAACGCCGCCGCCGATTCGCCGTCCGGTACGCTCGAGCGCCAGACGCTCTTCGCACCGCACCAGCGCAACGGACGCGAGATCCGCTATCGCTGCCCCAACCTTCTCGTTTCGGCCAGGGGGACGGTCTTCGCCTTTCCGTCGGAAAAGGTGGCGGGCATTGCCGACGAAACGAAGGCCAACTTCGTCCTGCGGCGCAGCGTTGACGACGGCCGCACCTGGGGCGAACGGGAGGCACTGCGCGCCGAGGACAACCCACGCGTCACCTGCGGCTACGCCGCATCGGTCGCCGACGCGGAAACCGGCCGCGTCTGCGTCTTCTTCCGCCAGGGCGTCGTGATCCTGCCCGAAGACATCGACGGCGCCTGGCCGGAACGCTGGCGCGCCGAGCACCCGGACGAAGCCGCAGCGCTCTGCCGAAAACTCGCGCCCGAGGTCGACCCCGGTCTCTATCTCATCTCGACCGACGACGAGGGCGAGACCTGGAGCGAGCCCGTTCCCCTCGGCAACACCCTCCACCCGATCAACCCCGTCACCGGCGAACAGCGCCCGTTCGGCCCGCAGTGGGTCGGCGTCCAGCTCCGCCACGGCCCGCACGAGGGACGCCTGGTGCTGCCCGGCCGCGGCCTGAGCAAGGGCGCGCCGTTCGATCTCTTCGCCTACGCGCACAACTACGTCATCTTCAGCGACGACCACGGCGCGACCTGGCAGGCGGGCGGGTGGACCCAGACCGGCACCGGAGAGGCCTGTCTCGCCGAAACCGCCGACGGCGTCCTCTACGTCAGCAGCCGCAACGAAAGCCTGCGCCTGCGGGGCTTCCGTGCCTGGGACCGGAGCTACGACGGGGGCGAGACATTTCCGGAGAGCGGCTACGATCCCGCGCTGCCGGAGCCGCACTGCCAGGCCTCGATGGTCCGGTTTGACGACCCGGCCGGCACGCACAGCGGCATCCTCTTCTGCAACCCGGCGGTCCCCTCGGAAACACCATCCCACTACGACCACGAAAAGCGTCGCCGCCTGACCGTGCGCCTGAGCCGCGACGGCTGCCGGACCTGGCCAATCGGCCGCGTCGTCGAACCGGGCTCCGCCGGCTACTCCGCCCTCGCGGTCGCCGCCGACGGCGCCATCCTCTGCGCCTACGAAACGTTGACCGAGACCAGCTACAGCGGGACCATCGAGCTCGCGCGCTTCGACATCGACTGGCTGACCGGGCAAGCGGAGACCTCCGATGACCATTGACACCGAGGTGCTGGTCTGCGGGGGAGGCCTTGCCGGAATCGGCGCCGCCGTTGCCGCGGCCCGGGCAGGCGCGAAGGTGCTCCTCGTGGAGCGGAGCGAGATCCTCGGCGGCCTCGGGGCGGGCGGCGGGGTGGGCGGTTTTGCGGCGGCACGCGGCGGGCACGTCGGGCAGGGGCGCGTCTTCGCCGATATCCTGGCCGGCCTGCGCGCGTATGGTGCGCTCGGCGAAGAACACGGCTGGCCCGTCCGCCCGAACCCGGAATGGGGCTGCGAAAACTGGCTCTTCGATCACCAGGTGCTGCCGCTGGTCCTCCAGGAGATCTGTCTGGACGCCGGGGTGCGGCTGCGCTTCGCCACGACCGCGGTCGGCGTCGACCGTGACGGCGACGCCATCGACCGCGTCCGCCTGCACGGGCGCTCGCTCGGCGAGTCGGTTGCCGCACGCGTGGTGGTGGACGCCACCGGCGACGGCATTGTCGCGCGCCTCGCGGGTGCGGAAGTGCTGCCGGACGACCCCGGCTTCCCCGGCGTCATCCAGCCGAGCTTCATGATCTTCCTGCGCAGGGTCGACACGCCCCGCCCCCAGCCCGTCCCGTCCGCGCGGCTGTACGCCGACCGCGCGACGCCCGACTACAGCGTCTGGCGCGAGGAGCACGGGCGCGTCGGCCTGAAGCTGAAGCTCTTCGACACCCCGTTCGACACCGGTGACGCCGAGGGCTACAACGCCTGCACGATGGCGATGCGAACCCGCATCCCGGAGGTGGTGCGCCACTTCCAGGAAACGCAGGACGCGCACTACGTCTTCGACTACGCGAGCCCCCTGCTCGGCATCCGCGAGGGCCGCCGCATCACGGGCGACCATGTGCTCACCATCGACGAACTGCGCGCCGGCGCCCGCTTTCCCGACGCGGTCGCGTACGGCACCTTCACCGTCGACGCCAACCGCACGCGCGAGATCCTGCCGCCGTACCAGATCCCCTACGGCAGCCTGGTCGCGACCGGGCTCGAGAACTGCTTCGTGCCGGGCCGCTGCTTTTCCGCCGACCGGATGGCTCTCTCCTCCGCGCGCGTCATGCCGACCTGCTGCCTGATGGGGAACGCGGTCGGCCTCGCCGCCGCCGAGGCGGTGGGCACCGGCCGCCCCGTCCGGTCGGTCGACACCGCTGTCGTCCGCGAAGCGCTCGCCAGAGACGATCCGGAGGCCGATCACCTCCGCGAACACCTGCCTGCGGACACCCTGCCATGACCGCCCGCCGCCGCCCCAACATCCTCGTCCTCCTCGCCGACGAACTGCGCGCGGACGCGCTCGGCTGCTTCGGGCATCCGGTCATCCGGACGCCGCACCTCGACCGCCTCGCCGCCGGGGGCGTGCGCTTCGACCAGTGCCGCATCCCGCAGCCGACCTGCACCCCCTGCCGCGCGAGCCTGCTGGGCGGGACCTTCCCCTCGGCGCTCCGCAGCCGCATGGTTGGCTGCCGCACGCCGGACGACCCGCGCTTCCTGCCGCGCATCCTGGGCGCAGCGGGCTACCGGACCGCCTCGATCGGGAAGATCCATCTCGTGCCGCAGGGCGACGAACCGGAGGCCATCGAGGCCACGCGCCGGCCGGACGGAACGGTCGACTACTACGGCTTCCGCGAGGTCGACCTGGTCAACGGGCACGGCGATCACTGCTTCGGCCCCGACTACACGTCCTGGGTACAGGAACGCATTCGCGCCGCCGAAACGGATCCGCCCGCCCACGAATCGCTCTGCAACGTGCCGGGCTGCTACCGCTGGCCGCTGCCGCCGGAGGCGCATTCCGGAACGTACATCGCCGACCGGGCGGTTTCCTTCTTGGAAGACGCGGCCGGCGGAAGCGCGCCGTGGTTTCTCCACTGCTCCTTTCCCGATCCGCACCACCCCTTCACGGTGCCCGAGCCCTACGCCAGCCTGTACGCCCCGGAGGCGATGCCCACGCCGCTGCCGCCCATCACCGAGTGCGTCGACCCGCCGCCCGTCGGACTGGACGCGTACCGCGGCCGGCCGACCGCCTTCCGCAAGCCGAACGGCCAGGGCGTCGACCATGTCATCGGCACGCCGGCGCACCCCTACGCCGAGTACACCGCGGCGGACTGGGCCGTGGTGCGGGCGGTGACGGGGGGCATGGTGACGCTGCTCGACGCCTGCGTCGGCCGGGTGCTCGACGCGCTCGAGGCCACCGGCCAGGCAGAGAACACGCTCGTCGTCTTCGCCAGCGACCACGGCGACTACCTCGGCGAC
>CAZKKD010000215.1:0-7289 GCA_964553265.1 uncultured Planctomycetales bacterium
GTCGGCGACGAGGGCGGCTTTGCGCCGGACCTCAAGAGCAACGAGGACGCGCTCAAGGTCATCATGGAAGCCATCAAGGCCGCCGGGTTCAAGGCCGGCAAGGACATGATGATCGCCATGGACCCCGCCTCGAGCGAGTTCTACAAGGCGAACAAGTACGTCCTCGCGAGCGAGAAGAAGAAGCTCTCTTCCAGGCAGATGGTCGAGTACTACGAGATGCTCTGCGACAAGTACCCCATCATCTCCATCGAGGACGGCATGGCCGAGGATGACTGGAAGGGCTGGGAGCTCGTGACCGAGCGCCTCGGCGACCGCGTGCAGATCGTCGGCGACGACTTCTTCGTCACCAACACCGAGCGCCTCGGCAAGGGCATCGAGAAGAACTGCGCCAACTCCATCCTCATCAAGGTCAACCAGATCGGCACGCTCACCGAGACCCTCGACGCCATCGAGATGGCGAAGAAAGCCAACTACACCGCCGTGGTCAGCCACCGCTCCGGCGAGACCGAGGACGCCACCATCAGCGACATCGTGGTCGCCACCAACGCCGGCCAGATCAAGACCGGCAGCCTCTGCCGAACCGACCGCATCTGCAAGTACAACCAGCTCCTCCGTATCGAAGAGGATCTCGACAGCACCGCCCGTTACCCGGGCATGGACGCCTTCTACTGCGTCCGCTGACGGCGCGATACGCTTGCGCGCGGGCGCCGCGGGATCTCCCCGCGGCGCCCGTCGTTTCCACGGC
This sequence comes from uncultured Planctomycetales bacterium, assembly GCA_964553265.1. Lineage (GTDB taxonomy): Bacteria > Planctomycetota > SZUA-567 > SZUA-567 > JAFGNG01 > CAZKKD01. The sequence continues at coordinate 746 of CAZKKD010000215.1, forward strand.
GCACCCGTTCTGAACGGATGCGCCTGCAGCGACTGGACAGACCCCGGCTGATCCTGTACGTTTGTTTTACCGAGGTCGACAGTCGGCGAAGGAATCGGGGACAGTCCCGATACATACAGGTGAACGGATCGATTCGGTCCGTTCCGAACATGGCGCCACCTGCCTCGCCCGCATCCCTGGTAAGGAGCACCCGAGGCATACCGCCCGCACCCCGTTCGCTCTCGTCATGCTTGTTGCCTTCCTGGCTGCCGTTTTTGCCGCCGGCCCGGCCGGCGCGCAGGAGATCCGCCTCAACCAGGAGGACGACGAGGACTTCAAGGAGCTGATTCTCCCGTCGCGGGTGCTCGGCATCGGCCTGAAAGACACGAAATACTTCGAAGGGAAGCAGAAGGTCAATGACCCGAACGCCATCAAGTTCGACGTGACTCTGCTCGGCGGCGGGTTCGAGAACAAGCTGAAGGGCGCCCAGGAGTTCCATGGCGTGCTGATGCCCTTCTTCATCGAGTATCCCCCCGAGCAGGTCAATCAGGAACGTCCCGGCATCCTCTACACCGGCGCCGCCGCCTGGAAGATGATGGTCTTCTGGCAGAACACCCTCAAGAAATGGAGCGAGATCACCAAGGCCGCCGGCGGTGAGGACAAGGTCAATCTCAACGACCCCAGCATCCGCAACCAGATTCCCGGTTTCCTGAAGCAGGAGCAGAACCCGCCAAAGCCCTTCAACAAGGGCCCGGACATGAACGCCGTCGTCGCCGAGGCGGCGAAGAGCTTCACCGGCGCGGAGAAGAAGTTCGTCAAGGAGAAGCTCGGCGTCAAGGATCCGGGCAAGCTGAACGCGCAGCACGTCCTCAGCAAGATCAAGGTCATCGCCAGGGAAGGCCGCGAGCACAAGAATCTCATCGAACTGGCGAAGGACGTGTACAAGGCCTCCCGCAAGGGCGGCGGCGCATCCCTCGACAGCGGCGACGTCCGCGACCTGATGGAGAAGGCGGAGCACAAGCCGCTTCCGCACGGCCTGGGCGATTACAGCCGGTACCGCTACTGGGATTCGGTCTTCAACACGGCGGACGCGTACGTTTCTCTGTACCCGAGCCACCAATGGGTGAGCGCAGACAGCACAAAGGACGCGGACCGCTATCGCGTGGCCGTGGTCATGCCCGCGACCAAGACCTATCTCTGCAGCTACATCCGCAACTGCACCGTCCTGCAGGGCGAAATCGGCGGCACCCGCATCGCCCTCTTCGACGACAACCTGAACGGCGTCTATGGCGAGGTCGGCAAGGACAGCATCCTTGTGGGAGAGCGCAACCTCTGCCTCTTCGGCAAGCACCTTGCCATCGGCCGCAGCCTGTTCGAAATGCAGTTCGACAACGACGCAAAGAAATTGATCCTCAATCCGATCAAGGACGGCCTCGCCTACATGCGCCTGGAGTGGAACAGCGGCAACGGCGCGGAGCTCATCCACGCCATCGTCAAGTCCGGCGACAGCTACTTCTCCCTCATCGCCCCGCCGGAGGAGGACCGGGAAGAGGCGGGCGGGGCGGTGCAGCACCTTCCCATCGCCGTTCCGGCCGGCAAGTACGAGATTGTCGGCGGCCTGGCGCGAAAGAAGGTTGAGGACGACAATTTTTACAGTTACGTCTCCTTTACCGGCGGCGATCCGAGTGAGTTGAAGCCCGGCGACCGGCACTGGGTCAAGATCGGCGAACCGCTCTCCGCCGGCATCACCTTCGAGATGGACGGGGAAAAGCGCATTTTCGACTTTGAGTACCCCAAGGGGACGGCCGGCGAAACCTACCGCTGGTTCTCGCCGCTTCCGCCGGAGGCCCGCATGGTGGTCAAGGGGCTCGGCGCCGGCTTCCTCGGCAGCGGTCAGCGCAAACTGCTGCGCATGGTGGACGACGGCCGGGTCTTCATGCAGGCGGAGATCAAATACGACGACGTCCAGTACAATCCCGAAAACGGCCCCTTTGAGGTCACCGCCGACTTCGACCCCATCATCTTCCCGCGCCGGGACATCAAGTCGACGTTCAAGCGCATCGACAAGAAGGAATAGCCGGTTAGGCACTCGGAACCGGGCACGCCGGTGGATGGAAACGAAACAACCCCGCGTCCAAAGCGCGGGGTTGTTTGTGTAGCGGGATTCGCTTGTGCGGATCGGTCAGCCGGCCTCGATGGCCTCGACCGGGCACTCGTCGACGCAGGCGCCGCAGTCCACGCACTTCTCGGCGTCGATCACATGCTTGCCGTCGCCTTCCGAGATGGCGTCGACGGGGCAGACGTCCACGCACGAGCCGCAGTTGGTGCACTTGTCGTTGATCTTGTGAGCCATTCCGAGTTCCTTTCCAGTGCTGGTTCCGTTTCGATTCCCTCACCCCTCACGCAGGGGTATCGTCCGAAGGTATGGAACCCCTTGCGTTCTGTCAAGGCGTTTGCAGGGTTTTGGGCGAATACCAAAGCGCCGACTTGGATATAGCTCGCCCCTCCCGGGTCGCTGCGATGCATGACCGGCGCGGCCGATTCTGCGGAACTTTTGTGCGCGCAATGCGTTGGGAGCGCCAGGCCGTCGGGAAGTGCAGCGAGTCCGAAGCGTGCGACGTCTTGACAAGGCATCGCCGCCGACATACAGTCTGGCGCGCAGTCCCGGCGGGCGTCCGCCCGGCATGCGCCCGACAGCATCGCAAGGCGAACCAGCATATGCATCTGGAAGAACGCATCCTTCGGCTGGAAGACGGTCGTTCCGTGCACTGCCGCGTCTGGACGCCGCAGGCCGCGACGAGTGTCGACCACGGCATCCTGCTCCTGCACGGCGTCGAAAGCCACAGTCAGTGGTTCGAAGAGATCGCTCCCGCTCTGTGCGCCCGGGAGATTGCCGTCTACGCCCCCGATCGGCCCGGCTGGGGGGCCAGCCCCGGGCGGCGGGGACACCTGGAGAGTTACGACGATGCCGTCGGGTTCGTCGAAGAGCTGACGAGCATGATCCGCCTGCGGCACGAGCACGTCCACCTCGGCGGCCTCTCCTGGGGGGGCAAGCTGGCGCTCTACACCGCGATCCGCCGCCCCTTTCTCTGCGAGTCGCTCATTCTCATTGCGCCCGGCATCGAGATGCGGGGCCGCGTCCCCCTCGGGACCCGGCTCCGGATTGCCGGCAGCCTCCTGTTCGGCAGCGGTCGGGCCGAAGTCCGGCTCCCCATCCGGGACGACGACTTCACGCGGCGGCAGGATCGCAATTCCTACATCCGCACCGATACCTACCGCATTCGCGAGACCACGGCGTCCTTCTGCCTCGAGAGTCTCAAGATGGACCGGTTTCTGGAGGAACAGATCGCCCGGCTGCGCATTCCGGTCTGCCTTCTGCTCGCCGGGGACGACGTCATTGTCGACAGCGCCGCGGCCGAGAAGCTCGTCTCCCTCGCCGGCAGCCCGCGCAAGGCGGTCCACTGGCACGAGAACGCGGCGCACAGCCTCGTCTTTGAAACGCCGGACCGGACCGCAACCGAGACCGCCGATTTCGTCCTCGAACAGAATCAGGACGACGAAGCCGGGCGGGTCCTCGTCATGGGGGCCGGTGCGGTCGGGAGTGCGGTCGGCGGGCTCCTCGCCTGGGGCGGGGTGGAGACGACGCTGGTCGGACGCGCCCGGCACGCCGAGGCCGTCAACCGGCACGGCCTCCGCCTCCAGATGGGCAAGACCACCCGGATGCTCCAGCGCCACCTGTCCGCCGTGACGGCGCCGGGGGAAGCCACGGGCAAACCGGACCTTGTGCTCCTCTGCGTCAAGGGCTATGACACCGCGGAGGCCGCCACCGCCATCCGCGACACCGTCCCGGCCGGGGTCCCCATTCTTTCTCTCCAGAACGGGGTCGATCGGGAAGCCGAGATCCAGGGGCTCTGCCCCGAGCACCCCGTGCTCGCCGGCGCCATCTGCCAGTACCTTCACTTCGAGGAAGCCGGCTCCGTCCGCATGGCCGGCGACCTGGGCGGCATCGCGCTCGGGCCGTTGCGGCCGGAGGACGAGCCGCACGCCGTCCGCGCCGAGGAGCTCCTCCGCCACACCGGCCTCAAGGTGCACTATGCTGTCGACGGCCGCCGGGTGAAGTGGAGCAAGCTCATGCTCAACGTCGCCTTCAACGCGCTCAATGCGCTCACCGGGCTCTCCTCGGCGGAGTTGCTGGCCCGGCCGCGGACGGGGCGGCTGGTGGTCGGGGCGCTGCGCGAGTGCGTGGAGGCCATGCGGCTGGAAGGCATTGCGCCGCTCAACCTGCCGGGGTATCCCGTGGCGCGGATGGCGTCGGTCATCCGCGCGCCCGCCGGCATCGCGCAGCGGCTGCTGGCCGTCGCGGCGCGCCGCCAGGCCGCCGGCGCCAGTTCCATGGCGCAGGACCTCGCGCGCGGCCGCAGCCGGACCGAGATCGACGAGATCAACGGCGTCGTCGTCCGCGTTCTCGACGCACACCAGCGGCCCGCCCCCGCCAACCGCCGCCTCGTCGAACTGGTCGCGAGCGCCACGGCGGATGAGGCGGCGCACCGCGAACTGGCGGCCAATCCGGACCGGATCGCCCTGGGCTGGTGAGCCGTACGCAACGACAGGACCCCGTCGGAACCCACACCAACGCAGCCGGCACGACCGAATCGTCCCTGCAGGAAGCCGGAGACCCGATGCGAATCGTATCCCTGCGGCTGTACGCGGTGCGCATACCGTTCCGCTTCACGTATAGACATCCGCTTGCGGAACGACGCGAAGCGGAGAGCGTCCTCGTATCCGTCACAACCGACAGCGGCGTAACGGGTTGGGGCGAGTGCATTCCGCGGACCTACCTGACCGGCGAGACCTGCGCGACCGTGCTGGCGGACCTGGAGGCGCGCTTCTGGCCGGACGTCCGGGGACGGGTGTTTGACGGGCTGGGGACGGCGCTGGACGTGCTGGCGCCGGTCTACGACGCCGCGGACACGGCCCGGCGCACGGCTGCGTACGCGGGCCTGGAGCTCGCCTGCCTCGACGCCATCGGGCGCGCCACCGGCCGGCCGGCGCGCGAGGCCGTCCCGGCGGATCTCCGCGGCGCAGACCTGCCGATCCGCTGGTCGGGCCCGGTCGGAGGCGGGTCGCAGCGCGTGGCGGCGCACCTGGCGCGCGTGTACCGCTGGCTCGGCTTCCGCGACATCAAGCTGAAGGTCGGCGCCGACGACGACCTCGCCCGCATCCGCCGCATTCGCCGCATCCTCGGATCCAAGTTCGACTTACGCGTGGACGCGAACGCGGCGTGGGACCGGGCGACCACGGTCGAGCGTTCGCAACAGCTTTCCGAAGAAGGCGTTACGTCCATCGAGCAACCGATCCCCGCGACCGACCCCGACGCGTGGAATGGGCTGCAAGCCGCTTGTGCACTGCCGGTTATGGCGGACGAGTCGCTCTGCACGCGGGCGGACGCGTCGGCGCTCATCGACGCAAACGCATGCGCTATCTTTAACTTGCGTCTCGCCAAGTGCGGCGGCTTCCTCGGCTGCCTGTCCCAGTTGCGCCTGGCGCGCGCGGCGGGGCTGGACTGCCAACTCGGTGCACTGGTGGGAGAAACGTCGATTCTGAGCGGAGCGGGGCAGGAGTTTCTGGCCGCGATCGGTCCGTTGCGGCATGCGGAGACATCGTTCCCGCGGATCTTCCTCGGCGCGGACCCGGCCTACGGCGCGGCGACGCCGGTGCGCGGGGGGGAGACGCTGCCGCGCCGCGTGCGGCCGGGGCTGGGCGTGACGGTGCGGCCGTCGGTGGTGCGGCGCATCACGACCGAATCCCGCGTTTTGCAGTAAAGCATTCGGAGCCCGACATATGCCGGACGACGCAACGCCCGATCGGACGGACCCGGCGAACGCGATCCTCGCGGGGTGGAACGCGGTGCGGGACGCGGCGGGGTATCTGCGGCGGCATTGGGTGCATCTGGTGCTCATGGCGCCGGGGGTGGTGGGCTACACGGCCCTGCACGAGGCGGCGCACGCGCTGGCGGTGGTGGGGCAGGGGGGAACGGTGACGGAGTTCGTCATCTGGCCGACCCCGGCGCGGTGGGGGCATGTGCGGTGGACGTTTCCGGCGGGGGCGGAGCCATCGCGGTTTCTGATTTCGATTGCGCCGTATCTCCTGGTGGTGGCGTTTGTCTTGCTGGCGGGCGTGCTGGCGGCGGTGCGGCGGACCTGGCCGCAGTGGGCGGCGGGGGCGATCTTCCTGTACCTGGTGGTGGCGCCGCAGGCGGACGTGGCGAACGCGGCACTCCCGTGGCTGCTGGGGCGGGAGAACGACTTCCGGAGCGCTTTCGGGCCGCCGACGGCGCTCGGGGCGGTGCTGGTGGGCGTCACGGTCCTGATCGGCCTGGGGATCAACTGGGGCCTCCAGCGGCGGCTGTACGGGGAGCACGCGCTGGGGCCGGGCGGCTATCTGCTCCTGGCGGGCGGCGCCCTCCTCGGCGTGGCCTGCATCGCGATCTGAATCCCCCGTCCGGACACGCGCAATATCCGGGGACACAATACTAGTTTTTGATTGACATGCGTCTCTGCGTTGG
>CAZKKD010000216.1:0-7284 GCA_964553265.1 uncultured Planctomycetales bacterium
CTCGATTCCGCTGGTATGCATCACCGGGCAGGTGAAGACCAGCCTCATCGGCAACGACGCCTTCCAGGAAGCCGACGTCACCGGCATCACCCGCCCCATCAGCAAGTACAACGTGCTGGTGAAGAACCCCGAAGACCTGCCGCGCATCATGAAGGAGGCCTTCTACATCGCGCGCACCGGGCGCCCGGGGCCGGTGGTGGTGGACCTGCCGGTGGATGTGAGCATCGCCGAGATCGAGACGCCCCTCCCGGAGACGGTGGACCTGCCCGGCTACCAGCCGCGCTACGAGCCCAACCCGAAACAGGTGGAACGCGCGGCCGAACTCATCAACGCGGCCGAGCGCCCCGTCCTCTACGTCGGCGGCGGCGTCATCTCCAGCGAGAGCAGCGACCTTCTGCGGAAGGTGGCCGAAGCCGGCAAGCTGCCGGTCACCACCACGCTGATGGGCCTCGGCGTCTTCGACGAGTCGCACCCCCTCGCGCTCCACATGCTGGGGATGCACGGAACGGCCTATGCCAACTACGCGGTCACCAACACCGACTGCCTCATCGCCGTGGGGGCGCGCTTCGACGACCGGATCACCGGCCGGCTGGACGCCTTCGCCCCGCACGCGAAGGTGATCCACATCGACATCGACCCCACCAGCGTCAGCAAGAATGTCCGGGTCGACGTCCCCGTGGTCGGCGACGCGAAGCGCACGCTGGAGCTGCTGCTGCCGCTCATCCAGAAGGTCGAGCGCAAGAGCTGGCACGACCAGATCGACGCCTGGAAGACCAAGTACCCCCTCGCCTACGGCAAGGAGGGCCTGCGGCCCCAGTACGTCGTCGAGCAGCTCTACGAGCTCACGAAGGACCGCCCGACCATCATCGCCACCGAGGTGGGCCAGAACCAGATGTGGGCCGCGCAGTTCTACAAGTACTCGAAGCCCCGCACCTGGGTCAGTTCCGGCGGCCTCGGGACGATGGGCTTCGGCCTGCCGGCGGCCATCGGCGCACAGGTGGGCCGGCCGGACCACCTGGTGGTGGACATCGCCGGGGACGGCAGCATCCAGATGAACATCCAGGAACTCACCACCGCCGTCGCCAACGACCTGCCGGTCAAGGTGCTCATCCTCAACAACGGCTACCTCGGCATGGTGCGGCAGTGGCAGGAGCTCTTCTACGACCGGCGGTACGCGGCCACGCCGCTCCGGGCGACCAACCCGGACTTCGTGAAGCTCGCCGAGGCCTTCGGCTGCACCGGCATCCGGGTGACCGAGCGGAGCGAGGCGCCCGCCGCGCTCGAGAAGATGATCGAGACCGACGGGCCGGTGGTGGTCGACGTCCAGGTCGAGGAAGAGGAGAACGTCTTCCCCATGGTCCCGGCGGGCGAAGCCATCGACCGCATGATGGGGATGACCTGAAGCAGAGCGCCACGGGCGTTGCGCCGCCACCGCTCCGGGACGGACACGACGCACGGACGGACGTTGAGGGGCAGGACGGCGCTGCGGAACCCATGGCCGAGGGAGAAACCGGGATGAACGCCACCACGAAGGCAGGACAGCTCGCCGGGCGCGCGGTGCGGCGCATCGGCATCACGCTCTTCACCCGCGAAAAGCGGCGGGATCACTGGGGCGTGACGCTGGTGGGCGTCTTCACGATTCTCTTCAGCCTCTACATGATCTCGAAGATGGGAAATCCCGATTATTCGCCCCAGATCATCTGCCACGCCGCCCGCTGCGGCAACTTCGAGGCCGTAAAGCACTTCCTCTGGAAGGACATGAGCCTGCGCGACGCGGAGGCCGGCGGCCTCTCGGTGCTGCACTGGGCCGTGATCGGCGGCAACGTGGAGGTGGTGAAGCTCCTTGCCCACCACGGCGCCGACATCAACCGGATCAACGCCTACGGGGTCACCCCGCTCCACATCGCCGCGGCGGAGGACAACGCGAAGGTGCTCCGCTATCTGCTGCACCGAAAAGCCGCGATCAACGCCGAGGACCGGCGCGGATCCACCCCGCTCGACTACGCCCAGGCCTATGGCCGCGAAGCGGTGGTCGAGTTCCTGAAGCAGCGCGGCGGCGAGAGCCGCTTCCCCATCCCCGAAGCGCAGGAGCGCCGCGGCCCGCAGTCGCCGGAAGAGAACGAGATCGCCTGAGGGGCGCCCGCGCGCCCGCCACCGTTCGAAGGAGCCCCCGTCCATGCGCCACGTCATCAGCGCCCTTGTCCAGAATCAGCCCGGCGTCCTGGCCCGCATCGTGGGCCTCTTCTCGGCGCGGGGGTTCAACATCGAGAGCCTCGCCGTCGGTGAGACCGAAGACCCGGAAACGAGCCGCCTCACGGTGGTGGTCGGCGGCGACGACAACATTCTCGAGCAGGTCCGCAAGCAGCTCGGCAAGGTGATCGAGGTCATCAAGGTGCAGGACTTCTCGGGCGAGCGCTTTCTGGAGCGCGACCTGATGCTCCTGAAGGTCAACGCCCCGGCCGGCAAGCGCAGCGAGATCATGGAGATCGCACAGGTCTTCCGCGCCAAGGTGGTGGATGTGGGCGAGAAGAGCCTGATCCTCGAGACCACCGGTCCCGAGGAGAAGGTCGACGCGCTCATCCGACTCCTGCGCCCCTACGGCATCAAGGAGCTCGCCCGCACCGGCCGCATCGCGCTCTTGCGGGGCTGAACGCAGGCCCGACACCAGCTTCTCCCTGTGCACGACACCTTGCGACCGTCCGTTACACCCGCACCCATGGAAGGCCAAAATGGCCTTCCATCTTTTTTCGACTGCCTGTCGCCGCAAGGGAAGCCTCATGGAAACCCGGTCCCGCGAACAAGATCGAGATCCCTTGCTGCTCCGGCATCGCGTTCCGGTTGCCGGCGCCCTGATCCTGATTGCCTTGATCGCGGTGGGCAACCTGCAACCGCCGGACGCCGGGATCGTCTGCCTGCTGGGATACGGATTTTCCATCCTCATCGGCCACCTCTTCGTGAGCCCCTTTGTCAATCAGCTTTGGCGATGGATCGAAGAAGACGCCAACAGCCCTGCTGTTGACGGAAGTACGGAAGAGAACGGAGCATCCGTCCAGGGAACCGCGGCAACTCGCAGCCCCGATGCCTGGAGACCAAAAGGCGTCGGGGTGCTCGAACGCCTGTTGATCACCAGCGCGGTGGGCCTGGGCCACTCTTCCTTCATTGCCGTCTGGCTCGCTTTGAAGGCCGCGGCCAGTTGGAGCCAGTGGAAGCAACCGCCGGTGTTCCACGTCTTCCTGATTGGGAACGGGCTTTCGATTGCGTTCGCCGTCGGCGGGGCAGTGATTGCGTTTCCCAAGCGCCTTTCGGTTCCGGGCCTTCCACTGAATTCGCCGAACGCATGGCTCGTGCCTGTTGCAGCGGCAACGCTGCTCCCCGCATTCACGCTGATCTTCTACGGATGGATGAAACGCAACTGGCGGGCGCAGCATGCAGCCGCCGAAGCGGGTGAACGCCTCAAGCGCTATTGACCCCTGCCCGCCTAGACCAGCGCGTCGAGGCGGTCGGGGCCGCCGCCTTCGATGACGCGGCGGACCTGGGCGAGGATGCGGTCGTTGTCCCAGGGCTTGCCGCAGTAGCCGGCGCAGCCGTACTGCATGTAGGCCGTGGCGTTGTCCGCATGCTGGACAGCGGTAAGCACAATGACGCGCTCGAGAGGAAAGAGGTCTTCGGCGCGCAGCGCCTCGATGAAGCGCCTGCCGTCCATGTCCGGCATCAGCAGATCGACGAACATGCAGTCGAACGGAAGGCTCTCCTCCCGCGGCGTCCCGGTCGCATCGGGGGCGGGGGGCGGTGTCGCCTTCTCTCCGGAAGGCGCCTCGGCTTCCGGCTCGTCCGCCGGCGGCAACCCGTCGGCGCCGTCCGCGCTCTCGCGCCGCAGGCGTTCGAGCGCCCGGAGACCGCTGACGGCAGTCGCCACCTGGTAACCGTTTCTGCGGAAGAGACGGGCCAGCGCGTCGCGGACGTGCGGATCGTCATCCACCACCAGGATCCGGGGTTCGTCGGTCGGACTCACGCCGCGCCTCCTTCTACCGAAGCCACGTGCCGGGAATTACTTGCAACCCTCGTGCCACGCCGCGATCAGGCAGGTGTCCGGCCTCCGGACACCCCTGTCCCGTACCGCCAGGGGCAGCTCGGCCTGCCCGCCGGGGGCCCTGGACGGGCTCAGGCCTTCTCGTCGGCATCCTCCTTGGCGCCCTTCTTCTTGCCCGACTTCTTCCGCGCCGTGGACTGATAGGCCTTCAGCTCCTCCTCGGTCATCTTGGAGAAGTCGTAGTGCGCGCCCGCTTCGGCGTCGGGGGGGATGGGCTTGGCGTTGCGGCACTTCGGGTAGGCGGCGCAGCCGAGGAAAGGCCCCCGGCGGCTGCTGCGGACCACCATCTCGCCGCCGCACTTTTCGCAGGTGCCGGTGACCTTCGGCAGTTCGACGATGTTGCCCTCGCGGTCGATGGGCTTGGCGTTCTTGCAGTCGGGATAGCCGGTGCAGGAGAGGAACGGCCCGCGCCGGCCCATCTTCACGGCCATCGGCTTGCCGCACTTGTCGCACTCGGCGGTGATCTCGGGCAGGTCGATGGGCTTGCCGTCCTTGTCCAGCGGCTTGGTGTTCTTGCAGTCGGGGTAGGCGGTGCAGGCGGCAAAGAAGCCGCGGCTGCTCCGCTTGGCGACCATGGGCTTGCCGCACTTGTCGCAGGCGAAGTCGACGGGCGGCGCCTTGATCACCTTCCCGTCGCGGTCGAGCGGCAGGTTGCCCTTGCACTCGGGGTAGTTGCTGCAGCTGAGGAACATGCCGTAACGGCTGCGCTTGCGCCGCATGGGGGCGCCGCAGTCGGGGCACTCGATCTCCTCGCCGTCCTCGTCCTCGGCCCGCTCCACGTCCAGCGGCCGGGTGCCCTTGCAGTCGGGGAAGCGGCCGCAACTGAGGAAGGCGCCGGACTTGCTGTAGCGGACCACCATCTCCGCTTCGCACTCGGGGCAGGTCTCGCCGTTGGGGGCGGGCTTGCCCTTCAGCGGCTCCAGGTGCTCGCCGGCCTCCTCCAGTTTCTTCTCGAAGGGCTTGTAGAAGCCGTCGACGATCCGGACCCAGTCCTCCTTCCCCTCCTCCACCCGGTCGAGGTCCTCCTCCATGCCGGCGGTGAAGCGGTAGTCCATGATGTCGGGGAAGCCCTGCAGCAGGAGTTCGGTGACCCCGATGCCGAGTTCGGTGGCGTGGAACGCCCGCTTTTCGAGGCGGACGTAGCCGCGCTCCTGGATGGTCTTGACGATGGGGGCGTAGGTGCTCGGCCGGCCGATGCCCTCGGCTTCGAGCGCGCGGACGAGCGAGGCCTCGGAGTAGCGGGCCGGGGGCTTGGTAAAGTTCTGCTCGTGCAGGAGCTCGTGGCAACGGAGCGCGTCGCCCTGGTCGATGTGCGGGAGTTCCTGGTCGGAGGCGTCGGCCGTCTCGTCGTCGCCGTCGTCCTGCTTCTTCTTCTTCGCCTTGCCGCCGCCGGCGCCGAGAACGGTATAGCCGTCGAAGACCACCTTCCGGCCCTTCGCCTCGAAGACGCCCTCGCCCGCGGCGATGGTGACGGTGGTGTTGAGGTAGCGGGCCGGCGCCATCTGGCTGGCCACGAAGCGCCGCCAGATGAGGTCGTAGAGCCGGTACTGGTCGTTGCTGAGGAAGGGCTTCAGCCGCTCCGGGGTGTAGGCGACGTTGGTGGGGCGGACGGCCTCGTGCGCGTCCTGCGCGCCCTTCTTGGAGGAGAAGAAGTTGGGCTTCTCGGGGAGGTACTCCCCGTCGTAGTGGTCGCCGATGTAGCCGCGCGCCTCCTGCACCGCCTCCGGGGCGATGCGGAACGAATCGGTACGCATGTAGGTGATGAGGCCCACCGGGCTCCCGTCCACCTCCACGCCCTCGTACAGCCCCTGCGCGACGCGCATGGTCTTGTCGGTGCCGAAGCGGAGAAAGGTGCTCGCCGCCTGCTGCATGGTGCTGGTGATGAACGGCGGCGGCGCCTTGCGCGTGTTCTGCCGTTCCTGGATGTCCCGGACCGCGTAGTCGGCCCCCTCCAGCGCGGCGAGCACGGCCTCGGCGTCGTCCTGCGTGCGCAGGCCCGCCTTGTCCTTTGCGCTCTTGTCGCCGAGCCAGAGCTTCTGCCCCTTCCACTCCACGAGCACCGCGGCGAAGCGATCCTTCTTCGCCTTCGCGTCCGGCTCGGAGAGGGACGCGGTGATGCGCCAGTACTCCTCGGGCACGAAGGCCTGGATCTCCTTCTCGCGCTCGACCACCAGCCGCACCGCCACCGACTGCACCCGCCCGGCGGAGAGGCCCTTGGTGACCTTCTTCCACAACAGCGGCGAGAGGCTGAAGCCCACCAGCCGGTCCAGGACGCGCCGGGCCGTCTGCGCGTTGACGAGGTTCATGTCGATCTCGCGCGGACTTTCGATGGCCTGGCTCACCTCGCGCTTGGTGATGGCGTTGAAGGTGATGCGGCGGGTCTTCTCCTTCGGCAGGTGCATCGCTTCGGTCAGGTGCCAGGCGATGGCCTCGCCCTCGCGGTCCGGGTCGGAGGCGAGGTAGACGGTCTCGCAGCCCTCCGCCGCACGGTTGAGCTGGTCGAGCACCTTCTCCCGGCCGGAGATGACCTGGTAGCGGGGCTTGTAGTCCTGCTCGATGTCGATGCCGAAGCGTTCGCTCCCCTTCCCGCGGCTGACCAGGTCGCGGACATGGCCGTTGCAGGGCTTGATGGTATAGCCCTTGCCCAGGAATTTGCTGATGGTCTTGGCCTTGGCGCCGCTCTCCACGATGACGAGCGCCTTGCCGCTCTTTCCGGAACTGCGGGAGGTCCGCTTGGCCGCGGCCTTGCCACCGGTTTTGCGCTTTGCCTGTTTCTTCGCCATCTCGTCTCCGCTGTTGCGGACGCCCGGGGGGGCGTCTCGTCCATGCGATTGGCGTCCGCGCGACCTGCCGCGGGCGCAGTGCTCCGCTCCGCCCGATAGATTAGGGAAAGAGCGCGAAGCCGGGAAGGTATGCAACCGGAGGGGATTCTGTCAAGCCCCTTTTCCCCACCGGCGGGCGCCACGGCCGGGCAAGTCCCCCTTCGCGCCCACCCTAAACAACTGTCAGGCGATTGGTTAGGTCCCCTCACGGGCCGGGAGGCGTTCCGCGAGGCCACCGCCGGCAGCGCGTGCGCCTGCGGTCGCCGGACACGGCGGACCTGGAGCCACCGCCGACGCCGGAAACACCCCGCCCGGTCGGCGGGCCCACGCCCGGAGCGACTTGACACCGCTCCGGAGGACGCGTATCTTGCC
>CAZKKD010000217.1:0-7261 GCA_964553265.1 uncultured Planctomycetales bacterium
GGCGCCCTCACCCCGGCCCTCTCCCGGAGGGAGAGGGAGAACTGAATGGCCCTGGTCGCGTTCAGGCCGCGCCGTAGCCGCCCCAGAACGTTTCGCCGAAGTGCGTCGTGTCGCCGAACTCGTCCCGCCAGCGCAGGAGCTCGGCGCGCAGGCGCTGGAGCGTTTCGGCGTGGGCGGGGTCGTCGGCCAGGTTGTGGAGCTCGTCCGGGTCGGCCTGAAGGTCGAAGAGCTGGGTGACGCGCGGGGCCTCCTCCACGACATACTCGATGAGCTTGTACTGCGCGTCGCGGACGGCCCGCTGGCAGTGCGTGTACGCGAAGTGAAGCGTTTCGCGCGCCGGCGCGGCCGGGTCGGCGAAGATCGGCACCAGGCTCTGCCCCTCGACGCTGGCGGGCGTCTCGGCGCCGACCAGGTCGCAGAGGGTGGGGAAGATGTCCAGGAGGTAGCAGAACGCGTCGCGGCGCACGCCCGCCGGCACGCCCGGTCCGGCGAAGACCAGGGGGACGCGGACGCTGTGGTCGTACATGCTCTGCTTGCCCATCAGGCCGTGCCGGCCGACCGCGAGGCCGTTGTCGCCGGCGAAGACGATGATGGTGTTGTCCGTCTCGCCGGCCTCGTCGAGCGCGGCCAGGACGCGGCCGATCTGCGCGTCGAGGTGCGAGATCATGGCGTAGTACTCGGCAATGTGCTTGCGGATGGCGCTCTCGGTGCGGGGGAAGTCCTCCAGCAGCTCGTCGCGGATCTTCAGCTCGCCGTTGTTGAAGGGGTGGCCCGGCATGTAGTTGGCCGGCAGCTCCACCTCCTCGGGCGGGTACATCTTCAGGAACTCTTCCGGCATGGTGCGCGGGTCGTGCGGCGCGAGGAACGAGACGTACGCGAAGAAGGGCTTCGCCTTGTCGCGGCGGCCGAGGTAGTCGATCGCGGCGTCGGCGAGGAGATCGGAGCTGTGGACGCCGGGCTTGATGTGGTCGCAGAGGCGGTAGCCCAGCTCGTTCGACTTCATGGCGTTGTGGCAGAAGGGGAGGGCGGTGTACTCGCCGGTGGGGCTGTAGTCGCAGGCCGGAACGTTCCAATGGTCGGCCATGCCGCCGAAGTAGATCTCGCCGCCGTCGGTAAAGCTGCGGGCATAGGCCTCGATGCCGTTGTGCCACTTGCCGGCGCCGAAGGTCTGGTAGCCGGCCGCCTGCAGCGCTTCGCCGAGGAGGGTGTGGTCCTCGGGGATCTGCTGGCCCATGTCCTCGAGGTGAAAGAGCGTCCGCCCCGTCATCAGCATGGCGCGCGAGGGCATGCAGACCGCGCCGCAGTTGCCGCCCATGATGTGCGCGTGCGTAAACGCGGCGCCGCGCCCCACCAGGCGGTCGAGGTGCGGGGTGCGGATCGCATCGTTGCCGAGCGCGGCAAGCGTGTCGAAGCGCTGGTCGTCGGTGAAGAAGAAGAGGATGTTGGGTTTGCGGTCCGTCATGATCTCGCGCCTTTCTGCCAGAGGGCCCCCGGATCCGCGCCGCGCGGAATCTGCCTGAAGGGGAGGGATGCGACCGCATCGTTGCACCCGCCGCCGCGTTTGTCAATCCATTGCCGCACCCGCCCCTGCAGGAACCCTGCGCCGCCGGGGCGGGGACGGTCCACCACGCGGCAGAAAAAGTCGCGCGAATGCGCCTGCATCTTGGGCTTCGGGGCGGCGGGGGCACAAGATACGGTGGGGCTCGGAAGGGAGGCAGGATTTTTCGCTGCAACATCCCGAAAAAATTGAAGAAAGGGCTTGCCGCTGCCGAAGCGAATCCATAAAGTAGTGCTTAGTAGTGACCAGTAGCGCAGAGTCAATCCCAGTAGCACGCCAAAGACGCCACGAACAGCGGGAGCCCCAACGGTGGACGGAACGCCGCGAAACGTCTTTTTTTACGGACGAAGCGAGCACCGCATCAATGCCAAGGGGCAGGTGGCGGTTCCGGCGCGGTTCCGGTCGGTGTTGAGCGCGGAGGCGCTGGCGCAGGGGTTTGTGCTGCTGCGCGGCGAAGCGCCCTGCATCTACCTCTACACGCACGAGCAGTTCCGCGAGATTGTGGACCGGGTGATGGCCGACGAGGAGATGCGTGCGGATGCGGGGTTCCTGCGCGACTTCTTCGAGCAGGTCTACGCGGTGGAGCCGGACAGCCAGGGGCGCATCGTGCTGCCGGCGGATCTGCGCACCGAGGTCGGCATCGGGGGCGCGGACGTGGTCTTTATCGGGCACGACGACCGCGTCGAGATCTGGGACGCGGAGGCGCGGCGGGCCGACCGGGCCGACAGCCGCGACCGGTACGAGGAGAAGCGCGGCCGCCTGGCGCGGCGCATCTTCGGCCCCTGAGGGGGCGAAACACAGCAGCATCTCCGCGGTCGGGGGACCGTGGAGCGTACGGTTCGGGAACGGGAACGTGCAGCCGGTGTGGCGGGGTCCGGGGGTGGGCCCCGCCGCACGCGGCGCGAAAGGAGGACGTATGGGGGGTGGGGAGAGGCGCGGAAGCGCGGAGTGCGGCGTGTGCGGCCGGGTGTTGCAGCGTCTCGAAGCCGCCGGGGAAGCGGCGTTCGAGGACATCGAGGCGCTTCAGCGCCGCATCGAGCGCGTGCAGGCGATGGGGGGCGCGTTCGGCGGGGTGGAGCTCTCGGAGCATGTGGGCGCCGTTCTGGCGGTGTAGCGTCCTGCGGGGCCCGGTCGAGCACGGTGCACGGGGAAGGAGGGGTCGAATGCATACGGTTGTGGTGACATCCACCGACGCGCGCAATCCGCTGCGGTCGGTGATGAAAGCTCTCCCACTGGCGGAAAGCGGGGTCCTCGGGCCGTCGGAGCGACGCTCCCTCCTCCCCGATGTGGCCGTGCTGCGGCGGCGTGTACGCCGGGTGGCCCTGCTTTCCGCCGCTTTTCGCGAGGTCCGTCTCAGTCCGCATGTCGAGCGCCTGGCCGCGTCCGCCCGGGTCGAAGGATCCGGCGAGCAGGTGCGGCGCCGACGGATCGGCCGGCGGTCGCGGACGATCTCGTGAAGCGGCGCCCGGCGTCTGGCCCGATACGGACGCATGACGGGCACCTGCCGGTTCTCCTGAACGAAGTCCTGGATGCGCTCGCGACGGCGCCCGGCCAGACCGTCGTGGACGGGACGGTCGGTCTCGGCGGGCACGCGGTGCGGCTGGCCGGTGCGGCAGGCCCGCGGGGGCGGCTGGTGGGGCTCGACCGCGATCCGATGGCGCTGGCCGCGGCGCACCGGCGGCTCTCGGCGCAGACCTGTCCGTTCTCCCTGCACCGGACGCCGTATTCCGGGCTGCCGGAGGTCCTGGCGGCGCTGGGGATGCCGGCGGTGGACCGGGTTCTTCTCGATCTCGGCGTTTCGTCCCTGCAGCTCGACACGCCGTCGCGCGGCTTTTCCTTCCGTTTCGACGCGCCCCTCGACATGCGGATGGGCCGGTCCGGCCCGGGCCCGACCGCGGCCGACCTGGTCAACAGCCTCCCCGAAACCGAGTTGGCCGACCTCCTCTATACGCTGGGGGAGGAGCGGCATTCCCGGCGCATCGCCAAAAGGGTTGTAGGGGCCAGGCGCAAAAAGACGATAGAGACTACCGGAGAGCTCGCCGAGCTGGTTCGGCGGGCCGTGCCCGGCCGCAGTCCGATCGACAAGGCGACGCGCACGTTCCAGGCCTTGCGGATTGCGGTGAATGACGAGCTGGGGGAGTTGCAGCGCGCGCTGGAAACGTTTCCGGACTGTCTCGCCTCCGGGGGGCGGCTGGGCATCATCAGCTTCCACTCGCTCGAGGACCGGCTGGTGAAGCGCCTGTTCCGGGAACGCGCCGCGGCCGAAGGGTTTGCGCTGGTTACGCGCAAGCCGATCCAGGCCGGCGACGCCGAGCGCGCCGCCAATCCCCGCAGCCGAAGCGCGAAACTGCGTGTGCTGGAACGCTTGTGAAGGTTCGCGTTCGGCGCGACCGGCGCCCCCGGGGGACGAACGCGATGCGGCTGACGACCTACGTGCTGTTCGTGACGCTCCTGAGCCTTCTGGGGCTCCTGGCGGTGCACGAGGAAGCCCGCCGCGTGCGGTGCGGCTATCAGGCGGCGAAGCTGCTCGCCGAGCGGGACCGCCTGCGCCTTGCGGTGCTGGATCGCGAGGCCGAAATCGCGGCGCTGACGACGCCGCAACGACTGGCGCGCTGGAACGAGAAGCTCGGTCTCGATCTGGCGCCCGTGCGCCCCCTCGTTCCGCCGACATTCGGAGCGGGGCCGACGGCGCGGGCGCCGGAAGACGGGTAGACCGGACCGGCGCGGGCCGGGGCGACCCGGCGGCGGAGCGCGGGGCTCCGCGGGAGGTGTACGATGCTGTTCTGTATTCTGGTCCTGTTCGTCGGGCTCATTCTGCTGACGCTGCCGTTCCTGTCCTCCTCCGAACGGAGGTAGGCGCCCATGGCGGCGACGGATGTGCTCGAACCTGTCCACGACGCCGTTCGCGCCCGCGGTCGCACGCGGGCTATCTGCTGTCTGGGCGCTGTCCTGACGCTCTTCGGGCTGCTGGGCGGACGGCTGGCGCGGATGCAGGCGCTCGACCCGGCCGACGGTCCGCTGCGGGCGGAGCGGAGCCTGGAGAGCGAGAGCCGCGTGCCGGTGCACCGCGGCACCATCCTGGACCGTTGCGGGCGGGAGCTGGCCGTCTCGCGGCCGCAGTTCGGCTGCGCCATCGACCCCGGCCTCGTCGCGAATGTCGGCGAGACCCTCGACAGCCTCGCCGGCGCGCTGGCCCTCGGGCCGGAGGAACGCGCCCAGGTGCTGAAAACCGTGGCCGACCGCCGGGCGGCGGATCGGCCGTGCCGCTTTGTCTGGGTCCGCCGGGCGCTCAGCCCGGCCGAGGCCGAGGCGGTGGCGGCGCTCGACGTGCCGGGGGCGATGCTGGTCCGCGGCTGGCGCCGGACCTACCCGCAGGGCCGGACCGCCTGCCACGCCATCGGCTTTGTCAGTCGCGATCAGCGCGGCCTGGAAGGGCTGGAGCTTGTCTGGGACAACGCGCTCACCGGCAAACCCGGCGTGCGCCGCCTCGACCGCGACGCCAGGCGCCGTGCGCTTCTCCTGTCCGACCCCACCGTCCGCCCGGCGGAACAGGGCGGCAATCTGACGCTCACCCTGGACGCGTATATCCAGCTCGTGGTGGAGCGCGAACTGGCCCGCATCGCGGAGAAGCACACCCCCGAGCGGGCGACCGCGGTGGTGCTCGACCCCTGCACGGGAGCGATTCTCGCCCTCGCGAACTGGCCGGCCTATGACCTGAACGACGCCCGCGCGGTGGACCCGGCCGATCGGCTGAACGCCTCGGTCGCGGCCATCTACGAGCCGGGCAGCGTCTTCAAGCCCTTTATCCTTGCCGCGGCGCTGGAAGCCGGCGCCGTGCGCCTCGCGACGCCCATCGGGTGCGAGGGCGGGGTGTGGAACCTGGGCTACCGGGTGCTCCACGACACCCACGGATACGGAACGCTGTCGGCGGCGAAGGTGGTGATCAAGAGCAGCAACATCGGCATCGCCAAGATTGGCATGCGCCTCGGCATGCGGCCGCTTTCGGTCTTCCTCGCCGGGTTCGGCTTCGGGACCGAGACGGGGCTGCATCTGCCGGGCGAGCTGCCCGGGCTCCTGCGGCCGGTGGAGGCGTGGAACCCCCGCTTCAGCATGACCTCCATCCCGATGGGGCAGGAGGTGGGCGTGACGCCGGTGCAGCTCGCCAGCGCCTTCGGAGCGCTGGTCAACGGCGGGATCCTGGTCCGCCCGCGGCTGGTGGAGTCGGTCCGCGACGCCGAGGGGCGGGTGCTCCGCCGCGTGCGGCCCGAGCCGGTCCGGCGGGTCATCTCCGCCACCACGTCCCGCGAGGTCCGCGCCGTGCTGGCCCGCGTGGTGACCGAGGGCACGGGCCGCCGCGCACGCTGCCCGGAGTACGACTTCGGCGGCAAGACCGGCACCGCGCAGATCGCCGGGCCCGGCGGCTACCAGGAGGGGCAGTACGTCGCCACCTTCTGTGGGTTCGGCCCGGTCGAGGCGCCGCGCCTGGTGGTGCTCGTTTCGGTGACGCGTCCGAAAAACGGCTATTACGGCGGGACGGTGAGCGCCCCCGCCGTGCGGGAGATTCTCCGCGAGTCGCTGCTCTATCTCCATGTGCCGCCGAAGACGGACGCGCACCATACCGCCTGGGCGGACAGCGCCCGGAGGGAGCGGCCATGACGCTTGGCGAACTGCTCCGCGGCATCGACGACGTCGCTGCCCACGGTCCGGACGATGTGTCGATTTCGTCGCTTACCTGCGACAGCCGCACTGCGGAGCCGGGCGCGCTCTTTGCGGCGCTGGCCGGCGCGACCGAGGACGGGGCGCGCTACGCCGCCGACGCGGTGGCGAACGGGGCGGTCGCCGTTCTGGCCGACCGGCGTCTCGACGGGATCGCGGTCCCGCAGGTGGTGGCCGAACGCCCGCGCCTGGCCTTTGCGCAGATCTGCGAAGCCTTTCACGGTCGGCCGTCGGAACGCCTGGCGCTCATCGGCGTCACCGGCACCAACGGCAAGACCACGGTGGCCTGCCTGGTGCGCGCCATCTTTGCCGCCGCCGGCCGCCGGTGCGGGATGCTCGGAACCGTGGGCTACGACAACGGAACGGCCGTGGCGGTTGCGCCGCTCACCACGCCGGACACGGTGCGCTTCAGCGCGCTCCTGGCGGAGATGGCCGAGAACGGCTGCGACGCCGCGGTCGCGGAACTGAGCAGCCACGCCCTTGCGCAGGACCGCGCCGGCGGGGCCCGGCTCGCGGCAGGCGTCTTCACCAACCTGACGCAGGATCACCTCGACTATCACGCCGACATGGACACCTACGCCGCGGCCAAGGCGCGCCTCTTCGCGGCGCTGCCCGCAAGCGCGCCGGCGGTCCTGAACGCCGACGACCCGTGGACGCCCCGCATGGCGGAGGCGACGCGCGGCCGGGTGCGCACCTACGGCCTCGGCGATGCGGACGGGGTCGCCCTGCGCGGCTGCGTGCGGTCCGCCGGCATCGACGGGACCGACCTGGAGCTCTGCGACGGCCGCCGGCGGACAACGCTCCACACGCCGCTCATCGGCGCGCACAACGTCTCCAACGCACTCGCCGCGGGCCTGGTCTGCCTGGAGCTCGGCATCGACCTGGCCGCCGTGGTGGAGGGGATCGCCGGCTTCCGCGGCGCGCCGGGACGGCTGGAGCGTTTCGACGCGCCCTCGGGCTACCGCGTCTTCGTCGACTACGCGCACA
>CAZKKD010000218.1:0-4382 GCA_964553265.1 uncultured Planctomycetales bacterium
TCGGCCGGGTGCGAGATCATCGATCTCGGCATCGCCGCCACCCCCTCGGCCGCGATGATGGTCCGCTCGCTCAAGGCCGACGGCGGGGTGGTGATCTCGGCCAGCCACAACGCCGCGGAGTGGAATGCGCTCAAGTTCTTCCGGCCCGACGGGGTCTACCTCAACGACATCCAGGGCCGCGAGCTCCTGGACCTCTACTACCAGGGCGACTTCCGCTCGGTGAACTGGGACGAGGTCCGCGACGTGCGCGAGGACGACGACGCGGCCGACCGCCACATCGAGCGCGTCCTGGAGCTCATCGACGTCAAGCGCCTGCGCCGGCGCAAGTTCAGCGTCGCGCTCGACGGCTGCAACGGCGCCGGGGTGGAGGTGGCGACGAAGTTCCTCAACCGCTGCGGCTGCCGGGTCCACCCGCTATACTGCGAGCCCAACGGTCTCTTCCCG
The DNA here is from genome assembly GCA_964553265.1 of uncultured Planctomycetales bacterium. Classification (GTDB taxonomy): domain Bacteria; phylum Planctomycetota; class SZUA-567; order SZUA-567; family JAFGNG01; genus CAZKKD01. The sequence continues at coordinate 445 of CAZKKD010000218.1, forward strand.
CGCAACCCCGAGCCCGCCAAGGCCAACGTCACCGCCCTCGCGCGCCTGGTGAAGCAGAAGGGCGCGGACATCGGCTTCGCGCTCGACCCCGACGCCGACCGCGTCGCGGTGGTCAGCGAGCAGGGCCGCTACATCGGCGAGGAGTACAGCATGGTGCTCTGCGCCCGCTACGTACTCGCCAAGACGCCCGGCCCCGTGGTCACCAACGTCAGCACCAGCCGCATGATCGACGACGTCGCCGCCGACTACGGCTGCGATGTGATCCGCACCCCCGTCGGCGAGGTCAACGTCGCCGACCGCATGATCGAGATCGACGCCGCCATGGGCGGGGAGGGCAACGGCGGGGTCATCCACCCGGCCGTGAACTACAGCCGCGACAGCGTCACCGGCATGGGCCTCATGCTCGAATACATGCTCGAGAGCGGCCAGACCGTCAGCGAGCTCGTCAAGGAAATCCCGCGCTACACGATGGTGAAGGAGAAGGTCGAGTGCGACCGCCACGCCATCCGCGCGGTCCTGCAGAAGCTCGCGAAGGAAGCGGACTGCGACGCCATCGACGACCAGGACGGCCTGAAGCTGATGTGGCCCGACTCCTGGGTCCACCTGCGCGGCAGCAACACCGAGCCGGTGATGCGCATCATCGCCGAGGCCCGCACCCAGAAGGCGGCCAAGGCCCTCGTCGACCGCTACGGCGTGTTTGTCGGCAGGACGATGAAGGCGGTCCACCGCGCCTGATCCGGCCCCGTTCCTTTCGCCCCCGCTCCCGCCGGGAGAGGGGGGAGGGCGCGAGCGATACATCTTCCCTCGAATCCGCGGCCGGCGCGGCCTGCGTGCTGTGCAGTCCGTGCACGCGGGCGATCCGCGCTACCCCCTGGCGCCGCGGCCCGCCTTTTCCGCGGGTGGCGCGGATTGCTTGCCAATCCGTGCGGCGAAGCCGATCAAGGTCGGGTGTCGGTGGCGTTGCGTCCTGCCTCGGTTCGCCACCTTTCATTGCTCCGCAACACGGATTGCAGGCAATCCGTGCTACCCTCTTCATGTTCATTATGGGGAATCCGGGTGCGTCTGTGTCCGCGGGTGGCACGGATTGCTTGTCAATCCGTGCGGCGAAGCCGATCAAGGTCGGGTGTCGGTGGCGTTGCGTCCTGCCTCGGTTCGCCACCTTTCATTGCTCCGCAACACGGATTGCAGGCAATCCGTGCTACCCTCTTCATGTTCATTATGGGGAATCCGGGTGCGTCTGTGTCCGCGGGTGGACAGCGGAGTCGGCCGGACGGAGTCCGGCGAAGCGAAGGACGCAACGCCCGGGGCGGTGCGAATGCCGGGTTCCACCCGGCCTGTCCGCTATCCCCCCCTGGCGCCGCGGCCCGCCTTCTCCGCCAGTCGGCGGGCCAGCCCCTCGGCCAGCCGCGCGCGGTCGATGCGCCCCAGCGGCAGGTGCGGCAGGCGCCTGGCAAGGAAGACCGCGTCCGGCGTCTGCACCGGCTTCAGCCGCCGGGCCAGGTAGTTCTGCAGCGTCTCCACGTCCGGGGGGTTGCCCGGGTCGGGTTGCGCGATGGCGGCCAGGAGCGGCGGCGCGTCGCCGGGGCGCGGCACCGCCACCACCGCCGCCGCCATCACCCCGCGGTGCTGCTCCAGGCAGTGCTCGGTCTCCCGCAGGAGGACGGGCTGCCGCTGTCGGCGGAGCAGGTCGGCGGGCCCGCCGAGGAGTTCCATCCCCCCCGCCAGCGAGTGGCCCCCGCGGATGCCGGGCTGCAGCCAGCCGCTCCGGTTGCGGGTGGGCGTGCGGTTGCCCTCCGGGTCCAGCCGTTCGGGCGCGATCATCCCTCCGCGGAGCCGGAGCTCGCCGGCCGCGCCTTCCAGCGCGGGTTGGCCTTCCGTGTCGCAGATGCGCACCAGGAGCCCCGGGCACGGCTGGTTGCGCAGGGGCGCGGCGCTGTGCTCCTCCAGGCGCGGCCCCAGGGCGGCGCCGAGCGTTTCCACCGCGCTCCAGGTCACGTGGAGCGGCCGGTCGAGCACCGCCTGCACCCGGCGCACCACCCACGGCGAGGTGTGGCCGCAGCTCTGCAGGATGCGCAGGTCCGGCAGGGCCTGCCCGGTGGCCTCCACCCAGTCGCAGACCAGGCGCACCAGGTACGGCGGCGCCTGCAGCACGGTCGCGCCTTCTTCCGAAGCGGTCTCGACGATGCGCCGGGGGTTGTTGCCCGTCCGGCAGAGGAGCGCCCCGCCCGTCACCAGCGGCCGCAGCACGTGGTCAAAGAGGCGCAGCCCCGGCGGCAGCAGCGACAGGTGCCGGTCCTCCGGCGTGAGACCGAAGAGCCGCGCCGCGCTGTGCGCGGTCAGGAGCAGGTTGCGCACCGTTCCGATCACGGCCCGCATCCGGCCGCCTTCCTCCAGCGCCCAGTGGTGGTAGACCTGCGCGTCCGGCGTGAGCTCCGGAAAGCGCGCCCCCCGGGCGTCCGCTTCGGTCAGGTGTTCCCAGTCGATGCGCCCCTCCGCGCCGCCTTCGCCGCCGATCCGGATCGCGGCCCGGACGGTGCGGTGCTCCAGGAGTTCGTTCGCCAGCGCCTCGTGGGCCGCGTCGTAGATCAAAAGCTCCGGCCGGCTGCCGTGGAGCGCCTGGACCAGGTGGTCGCGCCCCATGCCGGCCTCCAGCGGGGCGGCCACCGCCTTGCCGCGGAGGATGGCAAGGAACGTGAGCGCCAGGTGCCGCGTGCGATCCAGCAGCAGCGCCACCGCCTTCCCCGGCCGCATGCCCTGCTGGACGAGGCCCAGGCAGAGGTTGTCCACCTGCTGGGGGAGCGCCTCCCACAGGATGCGCACCGGCCCGTCGACAATGGCGTCGGCGTCCGGACGGGCATGTCCATGGCGCTGCAGGGTTTCGAAGAGATCTTCCATGGAGCCTCCGGTCCGTCGCCGGTGCGTCTGCGCCGTGTCGGCGCGCACAGCATCCCATGATCGTATCGACCGTTCGGCCGTTCGGCTCCAGTGGCGGGGTGCAATGCAGGGTCATTCAATTCTCAGCCTTCCATGCTGAATCAGGCGGCGCCGGTTTGGCGGAAGATCCCCTCTCCCTCCGGGAGAGCGAGAGGGTGAGGGGATTTCGTCGTTCGGGCGCCCTCACCCCGGCCCTCTCCCGGAGGGAGAGGGAGAACTGAATGGCCCTGGGGTGCAATGCGCCGCCCGCGCGCCCGATCCGCGAAACCCCTTGATTTGCCCGTCGCAACCGGTTATTCAACAGGGAGAACCGACAGGAGGCAAGGTTGATGTTCGACGGTCCCATCGTGCGACTGGGCAACTGGCTCACCCGTCGGCGCCGCCCCCGGGTCCGTCCGGAGGAGGTGCTGCTCCTCGCGCCGCACTGCCTCCAGTGGAGCGACTGCCCGCACAACATCACCCACCGGCCGGAAAACTGCCGCCGGTGCGGCAAGTGCAAGGTGAAGGACCTGATCGAGCTGGCCGAGCGCTTCGGCCTGCAGTTCTACGTCGCCGGCGGCGGGCGCGAAGCGGTCCGGCGCGTCAAGCGTGACGATGTCCGCGCCGTCCTGGCCGTCGCCTGTGAAAAGGAACTGCGCGAAGGCATGTGCGCCATCTTTCCGCGCCCCGTCCTCGGCGTGGTCAACCTCCGCCCCCACGGCCCCTGCCGCGATACGGACGTGGAGATGGCAGAGGTCGAGGCTGCTGTTCGCGAGTTGCTCGCCGGACCGGAAGCGGACGCCGACGCGTCCCCCGCCGGCGCGCCCGACGCCACCCCACGGGAAGAAGGGACCGCCTGATGTTCGACCCCAAGCTGCTGCGCGACAACCCCGAGCCGGCCCGCCGGGCCTGCGAGCTCAAGCGTGTCGAGGTGGACATCGACGAGGCCCACCGCCTCGCCGTGCGCCGCCCCGAAATCATCCACGAGCTCGAAACGCTCCGCGCCGAAAAGAACCGCGTCTCCG
>CAZKKD010000218.1:4392-7200 GCA_964553265.1 uncultured Planctomycetales bacterium
AAGAGAGAGAAAAGAGAAGAGAAGAAAAGAAAAGAGGAGAAGAGGAAAGAGAAGAAAAAAAGAAAAAAAAGGAAGAAGAAGAAGAAAGAAGAGAAGAGAGGAAGGCGGGAGGCCCGAAGGTCAAGACGCTGGAGAAGGAGCTTGCCGAGGTCGAGGGCGCGCTCGACAGCATCCTCCTCACCATCCCCAACCTCCCGCACGAGGACGTCCAGCCCGGCGGCGAGGCCGACGGCGTGGAGATGCGCCGCTGGGGCGAGCCGCCCGCCTTCGGATTCGACCCGAAGCCGCACTGGGAGCTCGGCGAAGCGCTCGGCATCCTCGACCTCCCCCGCGGGGCCAAGATCGCCGGCAGCGGCTTCCCCCTCTACCGCGGGCTTGGCGCGCGGCTGGAGCGGGCGCTCATCAACTTCTTCCTCGACACCCACCTGGCCGACCACGGGTATACCGAGTTCCTCACCCCCTTCGTCGCCAACAGCGGCGCCATGACCGGGGCCGGCCAGTTGCCCAAGTTCGCCAACGAGATGTACCACACCGACAAGGACGACGACCTCTACCTCATCCCGACGAGCGAGGTCCCCCTCGCCGGCATCCGGCGGGAAGAGATTGTCCCGCACGACGAGCTGCCGCTGTACTGCACCGCCTACTCGCCCTGCTTCCGGCGCGAGGCCGGCGCCGCCGGCAAGGACACCCGCGGCATCCTCCGCGTCCACCAGTTCAACAAGGTGGAGCTGGTCAAGTACACCACCCCCGAGACGAGCTGGGACGAACTGGAAAAGATGCTCGCCGACGCCGAGGACCTCCTCCGACGCCTCGGCCTCCACTACCGCGTGGTGCGGCTCGCCGCCGGCGACATGTCCTTCGCCTCGGCCATGACCTACGACCTCGAGGTCTGGGCCCCCGGGGTCGAGCGCTACCTGGAGGTCTCCAGCGTCAGCAACTGCACCGACTTCCAGGCCCGGCGCAGCAACACCCGCTTCCGCGACGCCGAGGGCAAGGTCCACCACCTGCATACGCTCAACGGCAGCGGCCTGGCCTGCCCCCGGATCTGGATCGCGATCGTCGAGACCTTCCAGCAGGAGGACGGCTCCATCCTGCTGCCGGAGGTGCTGCGGCCCTACTTCGGCGGCCTGGAACGCATCGCGCCCGCCTGACCCCGCGGTCGCGCGCCGCGGCGGACCCGGCATGGGGGACTTCGCTTGTCGGGATGCGGACGCGACGGCAGCAACCGTCAGGCCCCGGGGCGTGCCGTTCCCGACGCCGGACCGCTCCACCGCTGGACCGGCCGGCTTCCCTCTCCCGCCGGGAGAGGGCCAGGGTGAGGGGGCGTTTGCCCGTGCAGGCCCTCACCCCCCAGCCCGCTCCCCGAGGGAGCGGGAGAACGGATGAGCCCTGAGGAAATCCTGCAGCGCGCCGCCGCTCCCGGCCGAAAGAGGTGTTGAAGATGTTTCTTGAGGAGGCTCCGCCGGCGTCCCCGGCCGGCCCTCGCGTCGCCCATCCCCGGAGATCCGCACCATGACGACGCGCCACCCCCTCCGCCGCGTGCTGCACGTCGCGTTCATCCTCGCCGCGGCGGCGGGGACGCTCGCCGCCGGCTGGGCGGGCCGGCGGACCGGGACCGTTCCGGAGGACGTTGGGGATCGCGTTCCCGTACAGGTCCGGATTCTGGACGCGGCCGGCGAACCGGCGTCCGGTTACGCCCTCGCCGCGCTCTTCCCCGCCGACGGCGGGCCCGCGGCGGCGGCCACCACCCGCGCCGAGGCCACGCTCCGGGTACCGCCGGGACGGTACCACCTGCTCGGCGCGCGGCGCGGGCCGGTCGGTCGCATCGAGGCCTGGCGGCGCGACCTCGTCGTCAAGGCCGCCGACGCGCCGCCGACCGTGGCGCTCACGGTCGCGCCCGGCCGCGTGCGCCTAGCGCTCCGCGTCGGGGACGCGGCCTACGCCGGCCCCGCGCAGCCCGTTGTCGAGGCCCGTCCCGCCGGCGCGCAGGATGCACCGTTCCGCGCGGCGCCGATGCGGGGGAAGGACGTTCTGGAGCTTTCTCCGGATGTTTATGTTCTGCGCATCCACCTGCAGGAGCGCGGTGCGCCGCCGGTGACGGCCACCGCCGGGCCTGTCACGGTCCGCGGCGGGGCCGAGACGCCCCTGGCGGTCCCCCTGCCGGCCGGGCGGCTCGCCTTCCGCATCCACCTGGGCGCGGACCGTCCGCCTGCGAACGATTTGCCGGTGCGCCTTACGCTGCGGTCGGCCGACGACGGCTCCGGCGCGGCCGCGGACACGGTCGCAGACGGCGCCGCGACGGCTGCGCACGGGGCTGGGACGGCTGCGCACGGGGTGACGGCTGCGCACGGGGCCGCGACGGCTGCGCACGGGGCTACGGCTGCGCACGGGGCTACGGCTGCGCCCGGGGCGACGGCTGCGCACGGGGCTACGGCTGCGCACGGGGCTGGGACGGGCGCGCGCGGGGCTGGGACGGCGTCGGACGGGGCTGGGACGGGCGCGGACCGCAGTTTCACGCTGTCGGACCCGGGTGCGGACGGGGTGTTGCTGCCGGCCGGGCGCTACCGGGGCGACGCCGTCTGCACCCTGCCGCTGACCGACATCCAGGCGTCGATCCCGCCCGTCCGGGTGGCGGCGGGCCGCACCGTGCGCCGCGACATCGCGTTCCCGGTCGGGTGGCTGGTGGTCGAGGTCGCGCTCGCGACCGGCGCCGGCGGGGACGCTCGCACCGGCGGGGACGGTGCGGACGCGTTTCCCGGCGCGACGGTGGAAGTCTTTGCCGGGGAGGCGGTTGCGGCCGGACGCCGC
>CAZKKD010000219.1:0-7184 GCA_964553265.1 uncultured Planctomycetales bacterium
GTGTAGATGACGTAGGCGATGGCGTCGGGGTCGGCGGGCGGTTCCGCGTCGGGGTCGGCCAGGTCTGTGGACAATGGGTTCGGGGCCTGGGCCGTGCGGTTGGAATCGACCCTCACCCCGGCCCTCTCCCGGGGGGAGAGGTGGGCGGATGGGACGTTGGATTCCTCCAGAGGGAGGATGCGGTCGGCGGGGACGGTCGGCGGCGGGGCGACGGGACGGTCCGCGAGGATGGCGCGGACGCCGGCGTCGTCCAGCAGAAAGCGCTGCCGCGCCTCCGGGTAGGCCGGGTCGACCGGGACGAACGCGGCGCCGGCCAGTCCGACGCCGAGGACGGCGGCGACGAGGGCGGGCCGGCGGTCGGCGAGGATGGCGACGCGGTCGCCGGGTTCGACGCCGCAGGCGCGGAGGCGGCGGGCGATGCGGCGGGCCTCGGCCAGGAGCGCGGCGTAGGTGAGGCTCCGGTCCTCGCCTTCGACGGCGATGGCGTCGGGGCACGCGGCTGCGGTGGCCGCGATCCATGCCGGCGCGGTGGGGTGCGGCGGCGGCGGAGCCTCGGTCCGGTTTGCCTCCACCACAGAGCGGCGGAGCTCCGCATCGGTGGCCATCGGCAGCGCGCCGACGGGCGTGGACGGGTCTTCCAGTCCGGCCCCGAGGAGGCGGACGAGGTGCCCGGCGAACGTGGCGATCCGCTCGTCGCTGCAGAGGGGCGTGTGCTCGAACGTGATCTCGAGCGTGTCCGGCGTTCGGCGGCAGGCGAGGGTGCAGTCGTGGTGGCGGGCGGAGAGCGGTGCGTGGATCCCCTCGTACACGACGGCGACGTCGAAGAAGGGATGGCGCGGCTCGAGCGGCAGGCCGAAGTCGCGGGCGAGGCGCTCCCACGGATAGGCCTGGTGCCGGTAGGCGTCGAGGAGGGCCTCGCGCACGCGCAGCAGGTGCTCGCGGAAGGGGAGGGCCGGATCGATGTCGGTGACGATGGCGAGTGCGTTTGGCGTCACATCGGGCCCGGTTGCGCGCGGCGGCGTGCCGACCACGACGGCGTCGGCGGCGTGGTAGCGGCCGAGGACGAGCTGCACGGCGGTGACGAGCATCGTGGCGATGAGGAAGTCGGCGCCCTTGCTCACCTCCAGGAGACGCCCGTGGAGCGCGCCGTCGATGCGCCCCGTCCAGCGGCGGTCGCGCGGGAGGGCCGATGCAGCGCGGGGGCGGTCGAGCGGCGGGTGGCTGGGGTCGATGGGGCGGGTGAGCCGCTGCATCCAGTAGTCGCGCGCCGCCAGCACGCGGGGGTCGAAGTAGGAGGCGTCGGTGTCGTGGGGCATGGGCGTCCTCGAGGCGGAGGTCAGAAGGCGAAGTCCTGGGCCGCGTCGTCCTCCAGGACGGCGTCGGTGGCCGGGGCGCCGGGGGCGATGGCGCGAAGGAGATCGGCCGGCGCCTCGCCCCCGAGAGCGAGCGTACGGAGCGCCTCGTCGAGCGGCGCCGGGAGGTCGGTCTGGGACGGGTCGGCGATCTGGGATCGGACGGCGGCGTTGAAGCAGCGGACGAAGTCGCGGACGCGGTCGGGTGCAAAGCCGCGGCGCTGCAGGTAGAACAGCGACCATTGCTCGAACCCGTGCTGCGGGAGCCAGGTGGCCCCGGCGGTCCGGAAGAAGAAGCGGTCGACGTGGTCGGCGGCTTCGGCGCTGTCCATGGTGTCGTGCCGCCAGTGGAAGCCGGAGCCGGAGAGGCCGTAGCGCGCGCGGTCGCGCCAGACGGGCGTGAGCGGATCGCAGTACCAGAGCTGGGCGCGAAAGTAGTCGGGCCGGGCGGCCTCGATCAGCTCGGCGCTTTCGCGGACCGTCGCCTCGGTTTCGCCGGGGAAACCGACGATGAGGCTGGCGTGGCAGGAGATGCCGGCCGCCTGCAGGCGCGGGATGGCGTCGAGGTAGTGCTGGCGGCGGCTGGTCTTGCGCATGCGTTCGAGCATGGCGTCGCTGCCGGACTCGATCCCGAGAAAGACGCCTTCGCAGCCGGCCTCGCGCATGAGGGCGATGGTTTCGGCGTCGCCGTGGTCGGAGCGGTAGAAGCTGTTCCAGCGGAAGCCGTAATCGCGGGCGATCATGCGGCGGAGGATGGCCTGGAAGCGCGCCTTCGGGACGTTGAAGGAGTCGTCGAGAAAGGTGAGCGTGGTGACCCGGCCGAGAGCGGCGATGGCGTCGAGCTCGGCCTCGACCGCGTCGGGCGGGAGGACGGTGTACTTGCCGGCGCGTCGCGGAAACCCGCAGAAGGCGCAGGCGAAGGGGCAGGACTTTGCGGTCCGGAGCGAGACAAAGGGGCCGCGCGCCGTCTCCGGCAGGCGGGTGTAGTCGATGCGTTCGGCGGCGAGGTCGTTGTCTTCCCGCTCGGCCGGGGTCCGGACGAAGGCGCCGCCGCGGCGGAAGGCGAGGTTCGGGACGGCGGCCGGATCGGTCTTGTCGCGCAGGGCGCCGAGGTAGCCGGCGAGCGCCGCCTCGCCCTCGGGGGAGATGACGTAAGCGTCGCCCCCGAGGTAGGCGAAGAGGTCGCCGAGCGCGGCGGCGTCCAGCGCTTCGGCCTGGCCGGCGACGTAGGGGCCGCCGATGACGATGGCGGCGTCGCTGTGGTCGCGGACGAAGCGGACGATCTCGAGAATGGGCTGCGGCGAGACGTAGAGGGTGGTGGTGACGGCGACGGTGCGGACGGTTCCGGCGCGCAACTGCGCGGCGAGGGCGTCGCGTTCGGGCCGGAAGAGGTTGATCCCCTTGGCGGTGAAGCCACGGCGGCGCAGGTAGTCGGCAAGGTAGGGGACGGTCGGCCAGGGGAAGTCGAAGTTGTGAAAGCGGGGCTCGCCGGTCTGCGCTTCGGCGTGATAGTGGTTGAGGAGGTCGAGCGGGGTGTGCGGCTCGCCCCCGTGCAGTGCGAACGCGAGGCGGAGGTCGCGCCAGGCGCCGCCGGTGCTGTCGACGGCGCGCACCATCGCGACGTGCTCGGCGGTGGGCGGGACGTTGGGGCCGATGACGAGGCAGTCGATCACGGAAGCGCTCCCGGTCAGAAGGCGAACTCGTCCGCGGCGTCGCGGGCGAGCGTGGCGTCGGATGCGTCGTCGGCGGGGTCGGCCTCCAGGATCGGAAGGTCGGCCACGGGCGTGTCGGGTGCGGCCGCCCCGGCGGCGAGCGCGCGGACAAAGCAGTCGGCGAGGCGGCGGATGTCGATCTCGTCGAAGCGGGCGGCGTCGTACTCGATGGCGCAGGAGAGCCCGTCGCCGACCTCGCCGGTCGCAAGCACGATGTCGTACTTGGCGGCGCCGCGGAAGGCGGCGACCGGCTCCATGCGGAGGCCGTCGTCGACCGCGGGGACGGGGGGCGCGGGCTGGTGGCTGAGGACGATCTGGAAGAGCGGCTGCCGCCCGCCCGCGCGCGCGGGGGCGAGTTCGCGGACGAGACGGTCGAAGGGAAGCTCCTGGTGCGCGTGGCCGTCGAGCACGACGCGGCGGGCCTCGGCCAGGAGGATGCGGAAGCCGGACCCGGGCGTCACCGGCAGCCGCAGCACGAGCGAGTTGACGAAGAAGCCGACAAGCCCTTCGAGTTCGGGTCGCGTGCGGTTGGCAATGGTCGCGCCGAGGACGAGGTCATCGGTCCCGGTGAGGCGGTGGAGCACCGCGCCGAACGCTGCGAGCACGGCCATGAACGGGGTCGCGCCCGCTTCGCGGCAGAGGCGGCGGATCGCGGTGGCGGTCTCCGGATCGACGGGGGCCTCGACGATGCGGCAGGGGCCGGGCGCGTCGTCGGGCGCGGGCCGCGCAAACGGAAGCGCGGGGGCGGGCGGGAGGTCGGCCAGCGTTTCGCGCCACCAGGCAAGGTCGTCGTCGAGGCGGGCGGCGGTGCGGTCGCTCCGCTCCCACGCGGCGAAGTCGGCGTACTGGATCGGCAGCGGGGGGAGCGCCGGCGGCGCATCGCGCCGGCGGGCGTCGTAGCAGGCGGCGAGTTCGTCGAGGACGATGCCCATCGACCACCCGTCGCAGACGATGTGATGGAGGCAGAAGAGAAGCACGTGTTCCTCCGGGTCGAGGCGGAGGATCTGCGCGCGCACCAGCGGCCCGGTGGCGAGGCCGAACGGTTCGATGGCCTGCCGGCGGGCAGCGTCGCGCACGGCGGCTTCGCGTGCGTCCGGCGGGACGTCGGCCAGGTCGTCGAGCGGCACCGGCAGGTCGAGGCGCTCCAGGATGTGCTGGACGGGGCGGTCGCCCTCGAGCGGGAAGGCGGTGCGGAGGACCTCGTGCCGGTCGACGAGGTCAGCCAGTGCGGCGCGGAGGGCGTCCACCTCGAGCGGCCCCCGCAAGCGGACCCCGGCGGGCATGTTGTAGTTGGCGGACCCGCCTTCGAGGCGGTCGAGGAACCAGAGGCGCTCCTGCGCGAAGCTGAGCGGCAGCGGTGCGTCGCGGGGCGCGGGCACGGGGCCGGGGCGCTTCTCCGCTGTTCCGGTGCGGTGGTGCGCGACCACCTCGGCGAAGGCGGCGAGGGTCGGCTGCTCGAAGAGTGTGCGCATCGGCAGGTCGATCCCGAAGAGGGCTTCGACCCGCGCCAGGAGCCGCGTCGCCAGCAGGCTGTGTCCGCCGAGCGCGAACCAGTTGTCGTCGGAGCCGACCACGGGGACGCCGAGAAGCTCGCTCCAGAGATCGGCCAGAAGGCGTTCGACCGGGGAGCGCTCGGTCCGGCCCGGGGGGAGCGGCATCTCGGGGGCGGGTGCGGGCAGGCGGCGGCGGTCGACCTTGCCGCTGCTGGTGAGCGGGAGCGCCGGGAGCACCACCACCGCGGCCGGGACCATGGCATCGGGGAGTCGGTCGGCCAGCCAGGTGCGCAGCGTTGCCGGTGCGGGGGCGGCGTCGCCGGCGGGGGTGACGTAGGCCACCAGGCGCGGGCCGGCCCCATCGTCGCGGGCGACGACCGCGGCGTCGCGGACGTCCGGGTGGCCGGCGAGGCGGGCCTCGATCTCGCCGGGCTCAATGCGCACGCCGCGGATTTTCACCTGCCGGTCGGCCCGGCCGAGGAAGGCAAGCGTCCCGTCGGGGCGCCAGCGGGCCAGGTCGCCGGTGCGGTAGAGCCGGCCCGGTCCGGCGGGGTCGGGGACAAAGCGCTCGACGGTGCGCTCGAACTGGCCGAGGTAACCGTCGGCGAGGCAGGCCCCCCCGACGCAGAGCTCGCCCGGCACCCCGACGGGTTGCGGCCGGCCGGCGGCGTCGAGAATGCGGACCGTGACGTTGGCCAGCGGCGCGCCGATGCCGGGCAGGGCCGGCCAGTCGGCGGGGTCGCCCTCCAGGGGGAGGGCGGTGACGACGTGCGTCTCGGTGGGGCCGTAGTGGTTGTGGAGCCGGGCGTCCGGCCGGGCGGCGAAGAGGGCGCGCACGGCGGGGGTGATCTGGAGCTGTTCGCCGGCGGTGACGATGTCGCGGAGCCGCGCCGGCGGGGCGGTCCGCCAGCACTCGGCGAGCTGCTGCAGCGCTATAAAGGGGACGAAGAGACGCTCGATCCCGGCATCGTCGACGTGGCGCGCGAGGGCGCGGAGGTCGCGCCGGGTCTCCTCGTCGACGAGGACCAGCGTCCCGCCGGTGGCGAGCGTGACCGCGATCTCCTGGAACGAGACATCGAAGGTAAGCGCCGCGAACTGGAGCGTCCGGGCCGGCCGGCCGAGGCGCGGGTCGGCGCGGTGCCACTGGACCAGGTTCGCCAGCGCGCGGTGCGGCATCACCACCCCCTTCGGGCGTCCGGTGCTGCCGGAGGTGTAGAGGATGTACGCCGGGTCGTCCGGTCCGGCGGGACGGAGGGTTGTGCCCGCATCCTTCGGCAAGCATGCGGCGGCGGACGCATCGGCGAGGAGCACGTCGAGGTCGAAGAGAACGGGAACGGACTGCTCGTCGGGCCCGGCTGTGTCCGGCGCCTGGCCGGGGAGGGCGTCGCCGTGAACGGGGCCGGCGAGGCCGGCGGCAGCGGCGAGGCCGGGTGTGGTGAGGACGGCACGGGCCTGGCTGTCGGCCAGCATCTCGCGGATGCGTTCGGCGGGATAGGCCGGGTCCATGGGAACATAGGCCGCGCCGGCGCGGAGCGCGCCCAGGATGGCGGCGATCGATGCCGGTCCGCGGTCCGCAAGGATACCGACCGCGGCGCCGGGGCCGACGTCCGCGTTGGCGAGACATTGCGCGATGCGGCACGCATGCGCGTCGAGCGTGGCGTAGGACCAGTCGCCGCCGGCGCCGGTGAGGGCGACCGCGTCCGGCGTGGTGGCGGCCTGTGCGGCGATGAGATCCGGGACGGTAGTGGCGGGCCAGGCACGCGCGGTGGCATTCCACTCGGCCATGCGGGCGCGCTCGGCATCGTCGCGGAGGTCGATGGCGTCGACGGCTTCGTCGGGGCGTGCGAGTCCGGCATCGAGGAGCGCCCGGTAATGCCGGACGAAGCGCTCGACGGTCGCGCGGTCGAAGAGGTCGGCGTTGTACGAGAGGAGGCCCTCCAGCCCGTCGCCGATGCGGGTAAGGCTGAGGGTGAGGTCGAACATCGCGTGCGCCGGCTCGACGGGGAAGGCCTCGGTCGTGAGATCGTCCAGCGTCTGCCGGGCGGCGGGTGCGTTCTGGAGAATGAACATGACCTGGAAGAGTGGCGTGTGGGCGAGGTCGCGGTCAGGCTGGAGCGCCTCGACCAGTTGCTCGAACGGGAGGTCCTGATGCGCGTAGGCGTCGAGTGCGGTCTGCCGGACCTGGCCGACGAGGTCGCGGAAGGCGATGCCGTCGGGCGCCGCAACGCGGAGGGCGAGGGTGTTGACGAAGAAGCCGATGAGCGGTTCGAGCTCGCGCCGGGTGCGGTTGGCGATGGGCGTGCCGACGATGAGATCGTCCTGCCGGGCGTAGCGCGCCAGGAGCGCCCCCCAGGCGGCGAAGAGCACCATGAAGAGGCTTGCGCTCGCGCCGTCGGCCAGGCGCCCGGCCGCGGCCAACGGTTCGGCGCCGAGCCGGAACGGGACAGCGCCGCCGCGGGAGGGCTTGCGGGCGGGGCGGGGGATCCCGGGGGAGGGGGTCGGCGTCACCCTCCAGAACGACATGCTCAAGGGGTTCATCGCCCGGAAGGGGTGGGTGATCCCTCCGGAGCCGTCCCTCGATCTGGTGACGGACACGATCGAGTTCGCGGTCGCGGAGACGCCGGCGT
>CAZKKD010000220.1:0-7173 GCA_964553265.1 uncultured Planctomycetales bacterium
GACGCGGCCGAGTTCGGCGAGCTGCCCCGTCGTCCCGTCGTCGCCGGCGAGCCAGTGCTGCCCGAGGCGGTCGGGCGCGGCGCGGTCCTTGCGCGGCGGGCGGACGCGGATGCGCAGCGGGTCGCGCTCGTGCGGAACGTGGGCCACGCCGGGGACGCCGCCGGCGATGGCGGTGCGCAGCGTCTCGGCCACGTCGGCGACGGTGAGGCCGTGCCGGGCGGCGCGTTCGCGGTCGGTCTCGAAGAACCAGCGCTCGTGCGGGGCCTCGGCCATGTCGTCGATCTCGGCGATGTGGTGGTCGTCCTCGGCCCGCATGCGCGCCTGGAGGACGCGCGCGCCCTCGATGAGGTCGGCGTAGGTGCGCCCGGGCGTGCCGCGGATCTCGACGGTGAGGGTGGCGAGGACGGGCGGGCCGGGGGGCATCTCGACAAGTTTCGCCAGCGCCCCGTGCTCGGCGGCGACGGCGGTGACGCGGTCGCGGATGCGCAGGGCGATGGCGTGGCTCTGCGCGGCGCGGCGCGTCTTTTCGACCAGGTTGATCCGGATGTCGGCGAGGTGCGGCAGGCGGCGCTGGTTGTAGTGGCGGACAAGGCCGTTGAAGTCGATGGGCGAGTGGGCGCCGACGTAGCTCTCGTAATCGGCGACCTCGTTGACGGTGGCGAGGACGTCCTCGACGGCGCGGACGGCGCGGTCGGTGCGTTCCAGGCTCGCGCCCTCGGGGAGGTCGAGGACGATCTGGAGCTCGTCCTTGTTGTCGAAGGGGAGCATCTTGAGCGGCACCAGCCGGAAGGCCACCAGCAGCCCCGATCCGACGAAGAGGAGCGCCATCCCCACGAGAAGCAGGATGCCGTTGCGGCGGTCGAGGAAGGGCTCGGCCACGCGGCGGTAGAGGCGGCGGATCCAGGCGGGCGTGGCGTCGGTCCCCGCGGCGTCGGCTGCGCCGCCCGGTCCGTCGCGCTCCCCGAGGCGGCGGAGGAGATGGTACGCGAGCCACGGGACGAAGGTGAGCGCCGAGACGGTGCTGAAGAGGACGGTGAGCGGCACGTTGACCGCCATCGGCCCCATGTACGGGCCCATCATGCCGGTGATGAAGAACATGGGCAGAAACGAGACGACGATGACCAGCGTCGACATGATGACCGGCGGCAGCACCTCGTCCACGGCGAAGAGGGTGGCGAAGAAGGGCTTGCGCCGCCGCAGGAGGATGTGCCGCTGGATGTTGTCGACGTTGGTGATGGGGTCGTCCACCACCAGGCCGAGGCTGAGAATGAGCGCAAAGAGGGTGACGCGGTTGATGGTGAAGTCGAAGAGGTAGTTGACGAAGAGGGCGAGCGCGAAACTGACCGGCACCGCGAGCCCCACCACCAGCCCCTCGCGCCATCCCATCGCGAGGGTGACGAGGCCGGTGACGGTGAGGATGGCGAAGAGCATGCTCTCGAGGAGATCGTTGACCTTGCGGTTGGCGGTCCGGCCGTAGTCGCGGGTGACGAGGAGTTCGACGTCGTCGGGGAGGACGGTCGCGCGCAGGGCCTCGGCCTCGGCGATGAGGCGGGCCGCGACGTCGACGGCGTTGGCGCCCTTCTTCTTGGCGAAGGCGACGGTGACCGCGGGGAGGCGCTGGCCGCGCAGGGACGCGCGCCCGGGGTCGGCCGGGCCGAAGCCGATGTGGACGTAGTCCTTCGGCTCGCGGGGGCCGTCGCGGACCGTGGCAATGTCTCCGAGGCGGACGAGGCGGTCGTCGCGGCCGAGAAGGACGAGGTTCTCGATCTCGTCGGCGCCCGCGAGCAGCGGCCCCACCAGGACGCGGCGGGCCTGGTTGTCGGCCACGATCTCGCCGGCGGTGGCGGCGACGTTGTTGGCGCGGAGGACCCCGAGGACGGCCTGGAGGGTCAGCCCCCGCGCGGCCATGGCCTCGGGATCGATTTCGACGGCGATCTCGCGCGGGCTGCCGCCGTGGATGCTGCTGCGGGAAAGGTTGGGGACGCGGTCGAGGCGGGCCTTCAGCTCTTCGGCGAGGCGGCGGAGTTCGAACGCGTTCCGCTCGGGGCTGAAGAGCGTGAAGGTGACGATGGGCACGTCGTCGATCTGGAGCGGCTTCACGACCCAGTCGGTCACCCCGTGCGGGGCTTCGTCGCGGTGGCTTTCGATGGCGTCGCGGAGCTTGACGATGCTGCGCTCGCGATCCTCGCCGACGAAGAAGCGGGCGGTGACCATCGCCATGTCGCGGCGGCTGATGCTGTAGACGTGCTCGACGCCGTCGATCTGCCAGAGGATGCGCTCCAGCGGCCGGGTGACAAGCTCCTCCACCTCGGCGGGGGAGTGCCCGGGGAACCGGACGGCGATGTCGGCCATCGGGACGACGATCTGCGGTTCCTCCTCGCGGGGGGTGTCGAGAATGGCCATGGCGCCGAGGAGCGCCGCTAGGATGAGGAAGAGAATGGAGAGCGGGCCGGTGAGGAAGGTCCGCACGATGCCGGGGATGACGCCCCGCGGAGAGGGCGGCTCCGGTGCGTCCGCTGTTTCGTGTTCGCTCACGGGTGCTCCTTGCATTGTCGAATCCGCGGTTCTGCCCGCCACGTATGGTAGGCATTTCGGCCGGGCGCGTCAAACCCTCTCGTGACCGTCCGGAGGGCGTGATACCTTTTCGCTTGCATGGATGCCGGAAGTCGGCTAGAAGTTACGGCACGCCGTTTGAAGGTCGGGCAACGACGTCAGGCGTGAACGTCGGATCTGTCTCAAAAATACATAAAGGGCTGATCGGTATGGGGATAGGGTACAATACGAGCGAATTCCTGGAGATGGCGGAAGAGGTTGAGCGCAACGGCGCGGCGTTTTATGCCAAGGCGGCCGACCGATTTCAAGACACCTCTATCTCCGATCTGTTGCGCAGCTTCGCCGAGATGGAGCAGGCGCACGAGAAGACGTTTGCGCACATGCGCCGCAGTCTGGACGGCGAGAATCCGGCCCTGAGCCCCTACGATCCGGAACACCCGTCGGTGCAGTATATCCAGGCGATGGCGCAGGGGCAGGTTTTCGATCCGTCGGGACCGGCCAACCTGGACACGCTGGAGACGCCGATGGAGATTCTCTCCGTCGCGCTCGGTGCGGAGAAGGACAGCATTGTCTTTTATCTTGGCCTGAAGGATCTCTGTAACGACGCAAAGAGCCGGGAAGCGCTTGAGGGCATTCTCGCCGAAGAGATGGAGCACGTGCGGGAACTCTCGCAGGTGCGCGCGACCCTGTTGGAGAGCGAGTCCTCCTGACGGATGGCACGACCGGCGACCTTCCCATAGACCCCGAGCGGAAAGCGACGCATGGCGAACCTGAAGCAGTACATCCAGTTCCAGCGCCCCATGAGCGCGATGCTGACCGCGCTGGCGCTGCCGACGGCGTTCGGGGTCTACAATTTCGGCTGGCGGGTGCTGGCGGCGGTGGCGTTTTCGTGCCTGGTCTGCTGGGCGGTGGAGTACCTCTTCACGCGGCAGGACGGCAAGCCGGCCACGCTTTCGGCGCTGGTGACCGGGACGCTTCTGGCGCTGGTCTGCCCGCCGAACGTGCCCTTCTGGATGCTGGGGGTCGGCGGCGTCTTCGCCATGGTCTTCGGCAAGATGGTCTTCGGCGGGTTCGGAAAGAACATCTTCAACCCGGCGATGGTGGGCCGCTGCTTTCTGTACGTCTGCTTTCCCATTGCGCTGACGGGGACCTGGTTCGGCCCGGTAGCGGGCCCGGCCGGTGGGCTGGCGGCCTGGACGACGGACGCCCCGGTCCACGAGGTGGACCACCCGAGCGACGCGGTGAGCGGCGCAACGCTCCTCACCGCCGCCAAGAAGCTGAACGGCATGGCGCTCGGAAGGGAAGAACCCCTGGAGGGCGTGGACCTGCCCGACCCGGTGGCGACCTACCGGACCTTTCCGGTCGCGCAGGCCGTCACCGGACGCATCAGCGGGTCGATGGGCGAAACGAGCGCCATCGCCATCCTGCTGGCGTTTGCGTATCTCCTCTACAAGAAGGTGCTCCAGACGCCGCTGTGGCTGGGCCCGGTGATCGGCATGGCGCTGGGGCTGGGGGTGCTGACCCTGGCGGGCGCGAGTGCGCTGCCCTACGGGCGTTCGCTCCTCCTGAACGTGGTGGGCGGGGGGACGCTCTTCGCCTGCGTCTTCATGACCACCGAGCCCGTGAGCGCGCCGATGAACCGCAGGGCGAAGTGGATCTACGCGATCCTCATCGGCATCTTCGCGTCGATCATCCGGTCGCTCTCGGTCTTCAACGCGGGGCTGATGTTCAGCATCCTCCTGGCCAACATGTTCGGGCCGATCCTGGACTACGCCTGCAACGAGTTCGACGCCTGGCAGAAGCGGCGCGCCCGGGCGGCGGAGCCGGCCGCGGGAGGGACGGCATGAAGGAGAAGGCCTACGTCATCGTCTTTACCATTGCGGTGACCGCGTTCTTCGGCGGGCTCGTGAGCGCGGTGAACGCGGCCCTCACCGAGCGGATTCAGCGCAACCAGGTGGTGGCCGAGCAGCGCGTGGTGCTGGACCTGATCGGCGTGGACACCTCCGCGCTCGACGACGAGGCCGTGGTGGCGCGCTTCGGCGAGGCGGTGGAGGTGCGCCGGTACGACGCGCCCGACCAGGTCCGCCCCTACACCATCTACGCCGCCGCGGGCGGCGCCGCGAAGGCGGTGATCCCGATCTACGGGCAGGGGTTCTGGGCGCCGATCCAGGGGTTCCTGGCCCTCGATACCGCGACCGGGGAGGTGGGCGGCATCGCCTTCACCGACCAGGCGGAGACGCCGGGGCTCGGCGGTCGCATCGTGGAGCCGGCGTTCCGGGCGCAGTTCGAAACGATGCGGCTCGATCTCGACGCCGCGAAGCGGAGCTATGTGACCCTCACCCCGCCGGACAGTCCGAACGGCTCGACCGAGTTCGACGCCATCACCGGCGCGACCGAGACGAGCCGGTCGCTGGAGCGCATCCTGAACCAGTCGATCCGGCGCTACCTGAGCGTCACCGACGGCGCCGCGCCCGCGGCCCGCGGGGACGAGGAGACGACGCCATGACGCCTCCCCCCGCCGTCGGCGGCAGCGCCCGCCCGATGGAAGCCTTTCAGCGCATGCTGTGGACGGAGAATCCGATCTTCGTCCAGATCCTCGGCATCTGTTCGGCGCTGGCGGTGACGAACCTGCTGTGGAACACGCTGGTGATGGGGGTGGGGCTCATCTTCACCACGAGCATGTCGAGCTGTACGGTCTCGATTCTCAGCAAGTGGACGCCGCGGCGGGTGCGGATGATGATCCAGATCCTCATCATCGCCGCGTACGTCATCCTGGTGAAGATCTTCCTCGACGCGTTTCTGCCGGCCATCAGCAAGGATCTCGGGCCGTATGTCGGCCTCATCATCACCAACTGCATCGTGATGGGCCGGTGCGAGGCCTTCGCCGCCGGCAACCGGCCGCTGGCGAGCTTCTTCGACGGCTTCGGGGCGGGGACGGGATATGCGCTGGTGCTGCTCGTCATCGCGGCCGTGCGCGAACCGCTGGGGCTCGGCACGTTCTTCGGCTACCGCGTCATGCCGGCGGACTGGACCAACTGGAACGTGATGATCATCGCGCCGGGAGGCTTCTTCGGCCTGGCGGTGGTCATCTGGATCGCGCGCACCATCAACGCGCGGCGCGCCGAGGCGAAACCGCAGCGGTAATCCTGCTGCGACGGCGGCCGGAACGGGGCCCCCTACGGAAGGACGACCCATGGGCGTGGAAACGATTCACCCGCTCGTCATCCTCTTCGCGGCGGTGACGACGAACAACATTCTCCTGACCAACTTTCTCGGTCTCTGCCCGTTCCTGGCCGTGTCGAGCCAGATCAAGAGCGCGACCGGGCTGGGCGCGGCGGTCATCTTCGTCATGACCTGCACGAGCGGGCTCAACTATCTCGTCTACCACCACCTGCTGGCGCCCAACGGCCTGGAGTACCTGCAGTACATCGCGTTCATCATCGTCATTGCCGCCTTCGTCCAGGTGGTGGAGATGGCGGTGGAGCGGGTGAGCACGCCCCTGTACATGACGCTCGGGATCCTTCTGCCGCCCATCACCGTCAACTGCGCGATCCTGGGGACGTCGCTCTTCCTCGTCATCCGCGACTACACGCTCCTGCAGAGCATCGCGTACGGCTTCGGCGGGGGCGTGGGCTGGGCGCTGGCCATCGTCAGCATGGCCGGCATCCGGGAACGGATGCAGAAGCGCAGCAAGGTGATCCCCGCCCTGGAGGGGCCGGGCATCGCCCTGGTGGTGGCGGGCATCATGGCGCTCGCGTTCGTCGGCTTCAGCGGCGTAATCCGGATCAACTGACATGACCGAAGTCCTTGCGGCGGTAGCCATTCTCTGCGGACTCTCCGGCGCGTTGGCGGCGCTGCTGCTGGTGGCGGAGTACTTCTTCGCCAACTACGGCGAGTGCACCATCGACGTGAACGACGGGGAGAAGCGCTTCACCGTCCAGGGCGGCGCGAGCCTGCTCTCGAGCCTGGCGGAGAACAAGCTCTTCCTCGCCTCGGCCTGCGGCGGGCGCGGCTCGTGCGGCTTCTGCAAGTGCAAGGTGCTGGAGGGCGGGGGGCCGGTGCTGCCGACCGAGACCGGATACCTCAGCGACGACGACCAGAAGAACAACGTTCGCCTGAGCTGCCAGGTGAAGGTGAAGCAGGACCTCCGCATCGAGGTGCCGGCCGAGCTCCTGTCGGTCAAGGAATTCGTCACCACGGTGGAGCGCATCGAGGACCTGACCCACGACATCAAGGGGCTGCGGTTCCGCCTGCCGGAGGGGGAGACCATCCGGTTCCGCGCCGGGCAGTACATGCAGCTTGAGTCCGCCCCCTACGGCGACGTCAGCGACCCGACCTTCCGCGCCTACAGCATCAGCTCCGCGCCGAAGGACAACCAGGCCGTCGAGCTGGTCGTCCGGCTGGTGCCCAACGGGATCGTCACCACCTGGGTCTTCGAGCACCTGGCGGAGGGGCAGACCGCCAAGCTGACCGGGCCCTACGGCGACTTCTTTCTGCGGGAGAGCGACCGGGAGATCATCTTCATCGCCGGCGGGTCGGGCCTTGCGCCCCTCCGGAGGCTTGTGCTGGACCTTAACCTCCGCGGCCTTCGGTACCGGCAGGCCGGCTCCGTCGTGGGCG
>CAZKKD010000221.1:0-7128 GCA_964553265.1 uncultured Planctomycetales bacterium
GCCGCGGCCGGGGGCGGGGGGCCCAAGGCCAAGCCCGCCGATCACGACGCCGGCCCCTCGGGCTATTCCGAGGTCGAGGCCCAGCCCTGGGCCGATCCCGCGCCCGAACCGCATCCCGGCGATCACGGCGCGAGCGAGGTCGAGGCCACCCCCGAGGCCGACGGGGCGGGGCATTCGCAGCATCTGCACATCGACCATCTCGAGGGCGCGGGCGTGTCCTCGGTCGAGGCCCAGCCCGACGTCGACGACGATGACGAGACCGAGCCGCACCCGGGCGCGGCCGGGGTCCGAACCAGGGGGTGCGCGTGGGGGCGCTCCGGGCCCGTCCGCTCGCAGAGGTCCGCCAGGCGCAGTTCGCCCGCATCCCCCAGCAATTCCAGCAGATCCAGCGCCTTCCCCACCGATTGGACCAGGTCGCCGCGTGGCATGGGTGTCTCCAGATGTGCCCCAAAAGATGAAAAACCATTCAGCAATGCTGAAAACATAGCAGAGGGCGGCGCAATGTCAAGCACGATTTCGAACGAATTCGCCGAATTTTCCGGAACTGGCGCACAACGCGCGCCGCCGCCGTCGCGATGCGTGCAACCGACCGTTCGCTGCCCGGGGTTCCTCTGGCGCGTCTCCGTGGT
Organism: uncultured Planctomycetales bacterium; assembly: GCA_964553265.1. Classification (GTDB taxonomy): domain Bacteria; phylum Planctomycetota; class SZUA-567; order SZUA-567; family JAFGNG01; genus CAZKKD01. The sequence goes on from CAZKKD010000221.1 coordinate 630, forward strand.
GGCCCGCGTTCCCGCCGGCGCACCTTGACCCACGAGTTATGATGTTCTAAGGTGGCCGGGCCGTTTGCGCCTCGACGCTGACAGCAGCCAACGAGCGACCCGTGCCCGTGACGCTTCCCTTCTTGTGGAGAACGCACCATGTCCAGCGTGTACCCCGTTGCGGAGCAGGCGGCTGCCTGTCTGACCCGCCTCAATCCCGATCATCCGGCCTTTGCGGAGTGCGACCTGACGTCCGTGGGCGACGTCGCCGACCGGGTCCGGGCCAGCATGGTTGTCTTCGATCCGGGAGAACCGGGCGGCATTTCGCTCCGGATCGGCAGAAAGGAGGAGACGCCGGCGCAGTTGATTGCCCGTTGTCTGGAGAACACGTGGCGCGTGGTCGGGCGCGAGTACACGCTCGAATGCCTCGATTACAACATTTCTCCCGACCCCGCGGAAAACACGGCCGGCTGCCAGTTCGGCGAATGGACCTGGCAACTGAACCGGCACCAGGAATGGGTCGTGGCCGCGGAGCACTACCGGGAGACGGGCGATTCCCGTGCCGTGCAGGCCATTTGTTCCTGGCTGCGCAGGTGGATCGAAACCTGTCCCGCGCCCACCGAAGCCCTGAACACGGAGCTTTCCTCCTGGCGCACCATCGAGATTGGCATTCGGCTGGGCAATACCTGGCCGAAGGTCTTTTCCGCCATCAAGGATGCCGCGGCGCTGGAGGACGAGCTTCTCCTGGCGTGGCTCAATACCGTGGCCGCGCAGTGCGATTTCGTCTGGCCGCGTCGCAAGACCAACAACTGGCTGATGATGGAGATGAACGGCCTCCTGACGGCCGCCGTCATGTTTCCCTTCTTCCGCGACGCCCCGACGTGGGAGGCCAACGCCCTGGAGGTCTACGTCAGGGAAATCGACAACCAGTTCCTCGCCGATGGCATGCAGGTGGAGCTCTCGGCCTCGTACCACGGGGTGAGTTTTGTCCAGTACCTGCGTGCCGCCGAACTGCTTCGCCAGAGCGGCCGGCCGGTTCCGCCCGAATTCCTCGCCGGCATGCAGAAGATGCTGAAGCCCTGGCGGGCCATGGCGCGACCGGACGGACGCGTCTTCGGCTTCCAGGATTCCGGCGCTGTGGATTACGGGAACTGGCTTCGGCGTCTCTCCCCCGAGGTGCAGTGCGATGCCGACGCCTTCTTCCTCGGCGAGGGGCCGGCCCCGGACCACCGGAACGATCTGCTTCCGAACGCCGGCCAGTGCGTGTTGCGTTCCGGCTGGACCCTGGCGGATACGGCAGTGGCCATCGACGTCGGGCCCTTTGGCGAGGCCCACCAGCACGAGGACAAGCTCTCCTTGCAGCTCTGGGCGCGGGGCCATGATCTGATTGGCGAGGCCGGTGTCGTCGACTACGCCGACAGTCCCCAGCGGCGTTACTCCCGCGGTACGCTGGCCCATTCCACCGCCATCGTCGATGGAGAGGGCCAGAACAGCCGACGCACCTTCGTCAAGGGCGAGCGTCCTCTCGACGCCGTGGTCGACGCCGAATACGACCTGGAGAGCACCACGCCGTGGATTCGGGCCGCGTATGAGGACGGGTACGGCGCCGAGGGCGAAGTCCGCGTACGGCACGAACGCACCCTGATGCTGACCGGCGCCGATACGGTCCGCGTGACCGATCGCTTTGACGCCGGGGACAATGGGGCGCACACCGTTGAGGTGCTCTTTCATCTGTTGACGGCGGACATGGAGATCGCCGGCAACACCTGCCGCGCAACGGGGGCCGGTCCGGCGCTTGTCCTGCGCGCGCATCGGCCCGATGGCGAGGCCCTGCTGCTTTCGGGGGCCAAGGGCGGAACGGAGCCTGATCTGCGCGGCTGGGCCCAGAGGGATCCCGCTGAAGACACGGGCCGCAACGAGCTGGTTCCCCGTCCCTGCCTCACGCTCACCGCAGAGATGGTCGGTCGCGTCGAGATCGTGACCGACATCACCATCGGCGACTGAGCCGGCGCTTGCCCTTCGCCCGCCACGGCGGGAACCGGGACGGGCGCGTGGCAACCGGCCTGCGCGGACGCGCCGGGATCAGTCGGCGGTGTAGTGGAGAAACCGGAAGCCGGGCGCGTCGGGGAGGGCGAAGGTGGCGTTGCCGTCGGCGTCGCAGCGGACGGTCTCCGTCTCGCCGGTCAGGCAGTCGGTGATCGTCAGCGTGGTCCCCGCCAGGTCGACGAGATCGAAGGCCCCCTCCGCGTCGGGGCAGTCGGGTTCGCGGAAGAGGGTGAGGTAGCCCCCGCGCCCCTCCGGCAGCACGCACTGGAACCCGGTGCGGGACGCACCGGTGGGGCGCTCGCCGATGGGGTGGATCGTACCGGTCCGGATGGCGTCGCGATGCCGGAGGTAGGCGGCGAGGACCGGGCGGATGGCGTCGCGGGCCGCCTCGTCGTAGAGCGCGACCTGCTGGAAGAAGAGCGGCGAGCTCATCAGCGTCATCGCCACGCAGTAGGCATGCCCGTAGCGCGCAGCGTCGGAGAACATGGGGTCGACCCGGTCCACGTTCTGGACGCTGCCCTGGAACTTCAGCAGGTTGCAGTACCGCGCCGTCTGCCAGAGGTCGCGGAGCACGGTGGCGGGGCGGTAGGTGGCGTTGCGGGGGACGACCGGTTTGCGGTTTTCGAGGTAGATGAGGCCGAACTCGCGCGCGAAGAAGTAGCCGTACCGCGGCATCACTTCCGTCAGGTCCCAGTCGATGCGGACCGCGTGGTCCTCGCCGTGGACAAAGGCGCGGACCTTCTGCATGAGCGCGTCGATGCCGGCGCGGTCGCGGAGCACCGCGAAGTCGAGCTTGTAGCTGACAAACCCCCCTTCGCGCCGGTTGCGCTGCAGATCCTCCAGCGCCACCGGCTGGGCCGCCATCCAGAGCCCCAGGTCGACGCCGCGCGCGGCCGCGTGTTCGCGGACGGTGCGCCAGCCGTGCGGGTGCCGGTCGGGCGTGGGCGTCCAGGTGTCGTAGCGGTTGCCCTGCCAGCCGTCGTCGATCTGGAGCACCTCGATCCCGAGGTCGGCGCAGGCGTCGATCTCGGCCAGGACGGCGGCTTCGCCCGCCGCGTCGCGGTGCTCCCGGTAGCCCTCGGAACTTCCCCAGGTGTTGGCCTGGACGCGGACGTCGCGGGGGCGGACGGGGTAGCGGAGGCGGTCGAACGCCTTGAACGCGGCTTCCCGGGCGCGACCATTGCCGGCCCAGGCCAGCCGCCAGGTGGCCCAGGCGGGACGCCACGTCTCGTCGATCTCCTGCGGCAGCACGCCCCAGCCCCGGCAGAGGAGGCCGTGTCCGGCCACGGCGGCGAAGTCGCCGGTGTCGTGGCCGGGCGTGTTGGCGCACTTGTGCGACTCCTTGACCAGCGCGAGGCCTGCGCCGTCCCGCTCGATGCAGGCGGCATTGGCCCATTCGCAGACGCGGACGGCGGCGGGCGGGAACGGCTCGTCGTGCTCGAGCAGAAGGTCGAGGGCGGGGTCGTTCCGGTGCTGGGTGTCGCTGTGGTAGCCGATCCAGTGGAGGCGTGCGCCGGCCGGATCCAGCGGCAGGGAGTCGTTGACGACGTAGCCGCGTTCGAGCCGGGCGATCCGGTTGGCGGCCTCGCCGGCGGCGCGGCGGTGGAGGCCGGCGTCGAAGGCGTAGCCGTCGAGCGCACGGACGGAGAGCGCTGTCCGGAGCCCCGGCGCGTCGGGGTAGGCCCAGACGGTCCAGCGGAGCGCGAGCGCGACCTCGGCGTAGTGGAGCTCGGCGGAGAAGCAGAGGTGCGGCGCGGTGAAGCCGTCGTCGTCACGCTCGACCAGATCGGTCGCGACCAGCGTGGCCGGCGGGTTGCCGCCCTCGATCACCGGGAGGGTCCAGTCCGCGTCGTCGCTCTCGGTGCTGTCGGCGTTCGCGGCGGGGGCCCAGGCGGCGGCGCTGGCGAGGTGCTCGGTCCGGAAGGTGCGAAAGCCCCGGCCGGTCCAGCGCCAGGCGGTTGCCATCCGGCCGGTCGAGACGTGGAGCGTCTCGCCATCGAAGCTGACGCTGGCGTTGCCGAGCGTCCGGGAAAGGGTCTCCAGCGTGCGTTCCATGATCCGGTCCTCCGTTCGGTCGGGTCGATTCGGTCTTGCATCCGGGCTGCCGATGGGGTGAAATCCTAGCGGATCGACGCCGTCCTGAACAGGGCGCGATGTCGCACGGATCAGACCGTTTGTTGCATCGGGAGAAGATCCATGCTGGAGCGCGGCGAGGAGCGGGTGGTCTTCGGCCAGGGCGGCGGCGGGGAGGCGTGGCCTGTCGTGGTGGGCGAACGCTTCCGTGCCGTCCCGCGCAGCGCCTGCGTCCGGGTGCCGTCGTACTTCCTGTTGCACTATGTGAGCGACGGGACGGGGCGGGTGGCGTTCGATGGTGGCGCTGCCGAGGCGGTGGCGGCGGGCGGCTGGTTTCTCTGCCGGCCGGGCCGGCAGGTGGCGTACACGCAGGATGCGGACCGTTTGTGGCGCTATCGCTGGGTCGGCTTTGAAGGGGCGGGGAGCGAGCGCCTGCTGGCGCGCGCCGGCCTGGGCGGGGAGCGGTGCATCCTGCAGGGCGAGCCGATGCCGGCCATTCCGGCGGCGTTCGATGCGCTCATGGAAGCGCTCGACGATGCGGCGCCCGGCGGGGACCTCCGGGCCGAGGGGGCGCTCCTGGCGCTCTTCGGACAACTGCGCGCCGCCGCGGCGGGCGTGGCGGGCGGGGACGCGGCCGAGGAGCCGGCCGGATTCGACGATGTCGAGGCGGCCCGGCGCTTCGTTCTTCAGCACTACGCCGAAGGCATCAACGCCCAGGACGTGGCGGCGCATGTGGGGTACGACCGCGCGCACTTCAGCCGCAAGTTCCGGGCCCGGTCGGGGATGACGCTGCGGTCGTTCTTGGCCGCGGTCCGGCAGGAGAAGGCGGCCGAGCTCCTGCGCGCCGGCCGCCTGTCGGTGGATGCGATTGCGCGCGCGGTCGGCTACGGGGACGGGCGCGCCCTGGCGCGGTTCTTCCGCCGCCGGAGCGGCGCCAGTCCCGCCGCGTACCGTGCCCGCCACGCCGGCCGGGGGTGACGGCCTCGGCCGGCGTGGCGGCTGCGTCGCCTTGTGCGCCTGCTCAGTACACCGTTCCGCAAGCAGATGAACAAATTCGCCAGGCGAATCTCTCCCTCTCCCTCTGGGAAAGGGCCGGGGAGAGGGGATTGGCCCACCCGTGCTCAGGCCGCCCTCGCCCTGACCCTCTCCCGGGGGGAGAAGGAAAGGTCGGCAACTTGCGGAGCGCTGCACTCAGTCGCCGGACTCGCTGACGCCGGCGTCGGCGAAGGTGGCCATCTCGCAGAGGATCTTCACCCCCGCGTCGACGAGCCCCATCCCCAGGACCGCGCCGGTGCCTTCGCCGAGGCGGAAGTCGAGGTCCAGGAGCGGCCGGAGGCCGAGTGCGTTCAGCATCGCCTCGTGGCCGATCTCCTGCGACTTGTGGGCCGAGACCATGACGTCGCGCGCCGCCGGGGCCAGGCGGCTCGCCAGGAGCGCCCCCGCCGTGGAGATGAACCCGTCCACCACCACCGGGATGCGATGCCGCGCGCCGGCGAGGCAGAGGCCGGCGATGGCGCCGATCTCGAAGCCGCCCACCTTCGCGAGCACGTCGAGGGGATCGGCCGGGTCGGGCGCGTTTCGGGCGAGGCCCGCCTCCACGGCGCGTTGCTTGCGGGCGAGGCCCTCGTCATCGATGCCGGTGCCGCGGCCGGTGATGGCTTCCGCCGAGAGGCCGCTGAACGCCGCCAGCATCGCCGTCGACGGGGTGGTGTTGGCGATGCCCATGTCGCCGGTGGCGATGAGGTCCAGCCCGTCGCCGGCGAGGACGTCCTCGACGCAGGCGATGCCGATCTCCACGGCCGCGACCGCCTGCTCGCGCGACATGGCCGGCCCCTGCGTGAAGTCCGCCGTTCCGCGGGCCACCTTGCGGGAGAGGAGCCCCTCGTGCGCGGGCAGGTCGCCGGCCACGCCGCAGTCGACCACCACCACGCGCGCGCCCACGTGCCGGGCGAGCACGTTGATGCCGGCGCCGCCGCCGAGGAAGTTGAGCACCATCTGCGGGGTCACCTCCTGCGGAAAGGCGCTCACCCCCTGGGCGGCCACGCCGTGGTCGCCCGCCATGACGAAGACGGTCTTCTTCGCCGGCCGCGGGCAGGTGGCCGGGTCGGCAAAGCCGCCGGCGCGGACGCCCACGTACCAGCGGGCCAGCGCCTCCAGTCGGCCGAGGCTGCCCTGCGGCTTGGTGAGGCTGTCCAGGCGCGCCTGGATGCTGCCGTCGGGGTCGAGCGAAACGGGTTCGATGGCCTGCAGGGTGGTCTCAAAGCGGTGCATGGCGGGTCCTTTCCGGGCGGGGCCGGCCCGGCGCCGGCCGGGCGAGGCGGGCTGTGCACGTTGGCGCGTTGTCGGGGTACCTCGAAACGAAAAAAAGGTTCCGGCCGGGGCGGGGAGGTCCCCCGCGACG
>CAZKKD010000222.1:0-7112 GCA_964553265.1 uncultured Planctomycetales bacterium
GGGGCCAGCGCCCCGTAGAGCGCGCCGACCCGCGGGAGCAGGGGCGAGAGGCCGATCCGGGGCGGGAAGGGGGCCAGCGCCAGGAAGCCGCGTGCTCCCTCGGTGGGGTGGACCATCGGGGCGTCGGCGAGGATGTTGTCGGTGATGGTGGCGTGGACCTCCATCCCCGGCATGGCGGGGTCGAAGGGCGTGGCCTTGAGGTCGTGGAGCCCCCCGGCGGAGGTCCCGACGAGGACGAAGCGGTCGCGGAACGGGCCGGCGGCGAGGCGGCCATGGAAGACGTCGGCGGCGGAGACGGTCCGGAACGTCCCGCCCCGGCCGCGGTAGCTGAGCGCGACGCGGCCCTTGTCGTCGGTGGGGATGCGGTGCGACCCGACGCGGAGCGCGACGACGTTGCGGACCGTGCCGGGGGCGAGCTCGACCCAGACCTCGGATTCGCCCAGGCCGACCCGGAGCGTCTCCAGCGCGAGCGAGGGGAAGGGGAGGGCCTCCAGGCGCATGAGGAGCGGCGTCCGCTGCAGCGTCCGCCCGCCGGCGGTGAGATCGATGTTGAAGAAGCCCTCCGACGCCCCGCCGTCGCCGATGGCCGGTACGTTCAGGACCGCGCCGGTGGCAAGCGGGATGTCCCACTCCTCGGGCTGGCGGCCGGCGGGTTCGGTCTTCGGGTTCCAGGTGGGGAAGGGGATGGCCTCGGCCGCGGCGGGGGGGACGTCCGACCCCGGGTGCAGGAAGACATAGCCCAGCACCGTGGGGGTGTCGAACAAGAGGTCGCCGAGAATGCGGTCGCGGTTGTGCGCGGCGAAGAAGTCGGCCGGCGGGTCCTCGCGCAGGAAGGGGCGGAAGAGCTCGGCGAACGCCGCGGGGTTGGTGCGGTCCGGCTCGGCGAAGACGATGTCGAGCCCCACCGCGCGCGGCCCGTCGGCGTGGATGCGTTCCAGCAGGCGGGCCACCCGGTCGCGCGGCCAGGGCCACTGGCCGAGGGCGGGGTCGTGGAGGCTCTGTTCGTCGATGTCGACGAGGACCACCCGGCCGGTGGGCGCCCGGGGCCCGCGGATGCGGAAGAAGGCGTCGAGGAGGTGCCCGTCGAGCGCCTCAAAGAAACGCGCGACCGTCGGGGCGCCGTGACGGGCCGCCATGTGGACATAGAAGGGCGGCGGCAGCGGCGTCGCGGCGGCGGCGACCAGGAGCGGCGCCAGCCAGGGGCGTCCGCGCATCCAGGCGAGCACGTGCGGCATCCGTCCTGTCCGGTCGACTGAACGTCCAGGCGCATTGCGCGGGCCGCCTGGCGCCATCGCACCATTTCCACTCAACAGCCCGGACACGGATGTGCCGGCTCAGGCCTTTGTCGTGCGATGGAGGGCCAGCATGGCGCGCTTCAGGCTCTCGTCGATGATCGCGTTGCTGTGCGCAGTGCTGACGAAGGCGGCCTCGAACTGCGAGGGCGCCAGGTAGATTCCCTCGGCCAGCGCCGCGGCGTGCCAGCGGGCGTAGGCCGCGGTATCGGCCTGCTCGGCATCGGCGAAGGTGGTGACCGCCTCGACCCCGTGGAAGAGGGTGAGCATCGAGCCCACGCGGTTGACGGTCCACGGGTGGCGCGCGTCCGCCATGACGCGGCGCAGGCCCGCTTCGAGGCGCGCGCCCTTCTCTTCCAGGGCTTCGTAGACGCCCGGTTCGGCCAGTGCCCGCAGGGTGGCGAGGCCGGCGGCGGTGGCGAGCGGATTGCCCGAGAGCGTGCCGGCCTGGTAGACCGGACCGTCGGGGGAGAGCCGATCCATCAGGTCTCCCCGGCCGCCGAAGGCGCCGACCGGCATGCCGCCGCCGAGAATCTTGCCCAGGACCACCAGGTCGGGCGTCACCCCGTACCGCATGGCCGCGCCGCCGGGATGGACGCGGAAGCCGGTGATGACCTCGTCAAAAACGAGCAGCGCCCCCGCCCGGTCGCAGTGGGCGCGGAGCGCCTCCAGGAAGCCGTCGGCCGGGGGGACCACGCCCATGTTGCCGGCGACCGGCTCGACGAAGACGGCGGCGATGCTGCCGGCGTGCTCGGCGAAGAGGGCTTCGACGGTCGCGACGTCGTTGTACTCGGCCAGGAGGGTGTCGGCCGCCGCGCCGGGGGTGACCCCGGGGCTCGACGGCTTGCCGAAGGTGAGCGCGCCCGACCCGGCGGCGATGAGGAAGCTGTCGGCGTGGCCGTGGTAGCAGCCGCGGAACTTGACGACATGGTCCCGGCCCGTGGCGGCGCGCGCCAGGCGCAGCGCGCTCATGGCGGCCTCGGTGCCGCTGTTGACCAGCCGGAGACGCTCGGCGTGGGGCATGCGCTCGCGGACCGCTTCGGCCAGGAGCACCTCGCCCTCGTGGCACGCACCGAAGCTGAGGCCCCGCCCGGCCGCGTCGCGGACCGCTTCGACCACCGCCGGGTGCGCATGGCCGAGGATGAGCGGCCCCCAGCTCATGACGTAGTCGATGTACTCGTTGCCCTCGACATCGGTGACGACGGGGCCGGCGCCCGACACGAGGAAGGGCGGCTCGCCCCCGACCGCGCCGAAGGCCCGGACCGGGCTGTTGACGCCGCCGGGCATGCAGGCCAGGGCGCGCCGCCGGAGGTCGCTGCTGCTGGGCATGGGGCTCTCCTTTGAGACGCGGGAGGGTGCGGGTGCGGCGTCCCGGCATGAGGAAACCGACACCGGGACATGACCTTACGGAGTCCGGGCGCGTCCGTCAAGGCACGGACGGCATCTTCGCTGCCGAGCGACAATTTTCCCCGGAAAGATGCGGGAAACGTGGTGTTCGAATGCGGTTGGTCGGGGGGCCGTCGCGGTGTCCGATAAGGATGGGGCCGACGCTAACAGGCTTTGAACATAGGGGTTACGGTGCGTCCCTTCGTGGGAATCCGGGCCCGTTTTTCGGTTTGTCGTTGAAAAGCGCGAAAGGGCGCTGCCCCGCCGTCGCAATCGGGACATAGGCATCGTCTTCCCTTGGGGTTAGCAGCGGAGAAAGCCGTTGACTTGCCCCCGACGGTGCTTACACTGGGTTTCGTCTAAGGAATGAGCCCGGCCGGAGGGGGAGATCCGGCGGCTCTGGCATGCGGGGCGGGCGCCGGCATCCGATCCGGGTCCGCATCCCGCTACGGAAATTGCATCCAGGGAGACCGTGCGCATGGCCGGTGGACTGTTTCGCATCGTGACAACGGCGATCTGCATCGCGTTGGCCTGGACGGCCGCCGCCCGCGCGGGGGACCTGGGCGGGATGGACGGCGCGCCGGTGGACGTTTCCGGCGGCGACATGAAGTTCGTCAAGGAGAAGAACGCGCTGGTGCTGCGCGCTTACGCGGCGCTCTCCCGCGGCGGGGTGAACATCAAGGCCCGCAACCTCGTCTACTTCCGCGAGACCAAGGAGGTCTACGCCGAGGGCGACGTGACGATGCAGCAGGGCCCGAGCCTCTTTCGCTGCGACCGGCTCTACTACAACCTCGAAACGCACCAGGGCGAGGCCGTCAACGTGCGCGTCATCGGCGAGAATCCCCTCGCCACCGACGTCCCCCAGCCCACCGACGTCGACAGCCCGCTTCTCGGCCCGGGCAGCAAGGGCAACCAGTGGGAGGACCGCGGGGTGCCCATCAACCGCGGCTTCGTGGAGGCGCGGAAGGTGCGGTCCATCGGCCGCGACCACCAGGAACTCCACGGGGTGAGCTTCACCAACGACAACTCCGCCAGCCCGGTGGCCCGCATCACCAGCGGATCGGCCCAGTTCCGCCGCGGCGAGAAGATCGAAACCTGGAACAACGTGCTCTGGATCGGCAAGCTGCCGGTCTTCTACTTCCCGTATGTCATCAAGGATCTCCGCTACGACTGGCCGTGGATGCGCATCAGCGGCGGCAGCAACGACCGCTGGGGCAGCTACGTGCTCACCACCTGGGGCATGGACATGGACCCCGCCGACGAGGACATCTTCCGCCTGGAGAAGATCTTCGTCGACGTCGACTGGCGGCAGGATCGCGGCTGGGCGGTGGGGCCGTCCTTCAAGTACGAGCTCGGGCGCACCGGTCGCAGCATCGGCCACCTGGAGACCTACTACATCAAGGAGACCGCCATCTCCCGCGGCGAGGATGCCGAGCGCGCCAAGGAGGACACCGAGTACGGCGATCTCTATCGCGACGACGAGCGCTGGAAGGTCCGCTGGGATCACTTCCAGGATCTGCCCCGCGGGTGGGACCTCCGCGCCGAGGTGGAGGCCTACTCCGACCGCGATTTCCAGAAGGAGTACTTCCGCAACAGCTACTACAACGACAAGGAGGCGGAGGCCGCGCTCAGCCTGCGCAGGCGCCACGACGATTTCGTCTTCGAAGTCGTGGCCAAGAAGCGCGTCAACGACTACCTGACCCAGGAGGAGTACCTGCCCGAGGCGCGCTTCACGCTGCCGGGCTACCAGGTGGGCGCGACGGAGTGGTACGTCAAGAGCGACACCGTCTTCGGCGTCATCAACCGGAAGTTCGACAAGAAGCTGGACCAGGAAACCGTCTGGTCGCGGTACAAGGTGCTGGACGACGACGAGTACGACCCGTTCTTCCGCGCGCACAACGACACCCGCCTCTACCGGCCCATCCCGCTCGGGAAGGCGCTGACGCTGACGCCGTACGTCGGCGGGAACGTGACCTACTACAGCGATCTCTATGACGACGACGAGGGGCACACCCGCGGCGCGGCGCTGTACGGCGCCGACCTGGCGGGGCGCTTTTACGGCGTCTTCCGCGAGGGCGGCCTGCGGCACATCATCGAACCGACCATCAGCTTCGTCGCCAATTCGGACCCGAACATCGACCCGGACGACATCTGGGAGGTCGACGCCATCGACCTCTACCACGAGCTCCACTACGTCGCCTTCCAGCTCCACCAGAAGTGGCAGGTCAAGCGTGGCGAGCGCGTGGTGGACCTCGTCGACCTGGACATCGGCGCGCGGTACCTGCCGTACCAGGCAGAGGCCGAGCAGTTCAACGACGGCAACCACTGGACCGCCATCACCTTCGATGCGGTCTACCGGCCGACCGACAACCTCACCGTCTACGGCGACCTCGCCTGGGAGTTGGAGGACCGCTACATCAGCAGCGGTTCGGTCGGCCTGGACTGGCGTTTCCGCGACCACTTCCGCGTCGGCGCGTCGCACCGCTACAACCGCGACCCGGACGACGACTACCTGAGCAGCGAGTCGACCTTCTCCATCCGCTGGCTCGCCTCGGACAAGTACGCGCTGGAGTATGCCTTCAGCCGCGAGTGGGCCGACTCCAGCGAACGCGTGGACAGCGGCACCATCAAGCAGCGCATGACGCTGATCCGCAACCTGAAGGTCTTCGAGCTCGCACTCTCGGTGATGCGCGACCATCATCGCGACGACACGGGGGTCTACCTGACGCTCTCTCCGCTCGGGGTCGCCCCGCTGGAGCGCGCGGAGTACGAAACCATCCCCGGCGCCGCGCCCGGCAGCCGGTACGGTCCGTCGGTGGTGAGCGACGAGGCCGTGCTTGAGCAGGAGCCCGTCGGCACGGATGCCGATCTCGAATCGGTCCGCATGCCCTGACCGCTCCGCCTGTCTGACGGGACGCCGCCCCATGAGCGAACGCACCGCCGTCTTTCCCGGCGCCTTCGATCCCATTACCAGCGGACATGTCGACGTCATCCGGCGCGGCGCCGAGATCTTCGAACGCCTCGTCGTCGGCGTCGCCGAGCAGACGAGCGGCAAGCAGCCCCTCTTCAGCGCCGCCGAGCGCGTGGCCGCCATCGAGGAGCTTGTCGCCGACCTGCCGAACGTCGAGGTGCAGAGCTTCACCGGCATGACGGTGGACTTTGTCCGCGCGCTGGGGGCGAAGGTGATCCTGCGCGGCATCCGCACGTTCGGGGACTTCGAGTACGAGTTTCAGCTCGCGCTGGCCAACCGCGCCTTCGCGGGGGTGGAGACCGTCTTCGTCCTCGCGAGCGCGGAGCAGGCGTTTGTCCGCTCGACGCTGATCAAGGAGGCGGTGCGCCTGGGCGCGGACGTCTCGCCCTTCGTGCCGGCAAGCGTGGAGCAGTCGCTGCGGGACCGCCTGCGCGACCCCTCCGACGGGCCGAGCGCCGGTCTGGGCGGCGAGGAGCCCTCGCAATGAAGACCGCGCCCGCCGTGCCCACCGGACGCCTTTGCGACGACTGTGCGGCTAAGTGCTGCCGCTACTTCGCCCTCGCGATCGAGCCGCCGGAATCGCGCGAGGACTTCGAGGACATCCGCTGGTACCTCTGCCACGTGCAGACCCTGGTCTACGTCAGCGACGAGACCTGGTACCTGCACGTGGAGAACGACTGCCGCTACCGCGGTCCGGACCACCGCTGCACCATCTACGACCGCCGCCCCACCATGTGCCGCGAGCACAACACCGACGACTGCGAACGCGCGGAACCGTGGGCCTACGATCTGAAGTTTGCCAGCCTCGAAGAGCTGGAGACCTATATCGAGGCCCGCTTCGCCTGAGCCGCGCCGGTTTGTGGGCGGGGGGTTGACAGGACACGACGCCGGGCTATACTGGGGTTCCGTGCCGATATGGTGTGAAGGGGACGCCATGGACGCCGCCATCGAAACGAACAAGCTGACGCACGAGTACAAGCGCCACTTCTGGTCTCGGCCGCACCGGGCGCTGGACGGGCTCAGTCTGTCGGTGCGCGAGGGCGAGATCTTCGGCTACCTCGGCGCCAACGGGGCCGGCAAGACCACGACCATCAAGATCCTCGTCGGCCTCCAGCGGGCGACCGCCGGGGAGGGCCGCATCTTCGGGGTCGATGTCCGCCGGGTCGAGGCCCGCCGGATGGTCGGCTTCCAGCCGGAAAATCCGTATTTCTACGAATACCTGACCGCGGACGAGGCGCTGCAGTTCTACGCCGCGCTCTGCGGGGTCGGCCGGCGCGAGCGGGCGGCCCGGGGGCGGGAGCTGTTGCAGTTCGTCGGCCTCGGCGAAGCGGCGGGGGTGAAGGTGGGCGAGTTCAGCAAGGGCATGCGCCAGCGGCTCGGCATCGCCCAGGCGCTCATCCACAAGCCGCGGCTGGTCATCCTCGACGAGCCGATGAGCGGCCTCGACCCGGTCGGGCGCAAGC
>CAZKKD010000223.1:0-7061 GCA_964553265.1 uncultured Planctomycetales bacterium
CCGCCGTGCACCGCCATCTCGCTCGGATACAACCGCCGCCAGACGTTCTGCAGAAAGGCTTTGCAGCGCTCCGGCGTATCGTGCTCGTACCCGATGTGCCCGAACTCGTCCGATGGCCCCTGCGAGTGCGACGACGGGAAGATCATCCGCGTCTGGTCGCCCCAGAAGCGCCAGTTCCAGTTGAGCAACCCGAACGTGTCCACCCACATCGGGGCTTCGGTCACCGGTCCGCCGGGGCCCGGGCTCGGGAGATCGGTCATGTCGCATAACTCTCGACGCAACTGGTAGTTAATACCGTAACAGTTCCACTGCATGGTCTTGCGGCCGCCCATCGACCGCGCCGCAACCAACCCCCAGCCGGAAAAGTGGTCCGTAAACCGCTCCCCCTTCAGGCGCGCCCACTTTTCGCCTTCCTTGCCCCCCTGCTCCGCCACCGGGTGCGGGCGCATCGAGAGCGGAAGGCCATTGACGTAAACCTCCGCAGGTACAGGCTGTTCCGTATCGAGAAGCTCGTTCCCGTAAAGAGCGACGGACTGCACGCGCCCAGTCCCCGGGTTCACATCGACGCGGAAATCGTCCTGACTGTACGGCATGGCTTGTCTCCTCAGTGCGAGAAGGGTGCTCCTGCTCGAACCGATCCTCCGAGCGGGGGTTTACCCCTGTCCAACCCCGTTTCATCGCGTCCGCACCCCGGTTCATGTCCGTCCCAGGCCTGCGCACGCACGTGACGCTGCCTACGAAAATGTAGCTTGCAGACCATGGCGCTTCGCAGATGTGTTTCGAGGCAGGTTTTCACTGGGCGCCTGAGCTTTCTGCTCCCGTTCCACTTTGCTTTGGACTGCGCGCATCAAAGGGGAAGAGGACAAATGTTTCCTGCCAAAATCCAGGGCTCCTGAACGCCTGTTTCCAAAGAAACCGCTTGACGATTGTTACTTTGCAATTTACAATCCATCATGTACAGTACGGCGTCTGGAGCGTCAAGCACAAAGCACAAAATCTGCTGTCGCTGTCCGTTGCTTTTCAGAAGCATTCCGCTCCTCCGAACCTGTATGCGGGAGCACTGGACCATGAAACCGGACGTGTCGGGCGGTTTGTGCTTCACCGGCTCCCATTCTTCTTCATGGAACTGCCGTCGCGGTTTTACGTTGATCGAGCTTCTGGTGGTGATCGCGATCATCAGCATTCTGGCGGCGCTCCTGCTGCCGACGCTGGAGAGCACGCTCGCCCAAGCGAAGCGGATGCGGTGCCTCAATCACCTTCGCCAGTTGTTCATCCCGCTGCAGTTCTACGCGCAGGATTTTGGGGAGTACCCGACGAATTACGACTATGCGATGCCGACGTCGTGGAACTGGGGGGACGAATGCGCCGGACGCTGGGTGGGGGGGCCGCCTTCGAGGGTTTCCTGGGCGTATGCAACCCCTCCGTACTACTACCCCGCGCAAGGAAGGTCGGCACGCAGCCGCTTTCTGGACCATTACCCCGACGCGGCGCCGGTGACCAAATGCACGGCGCCCCTGCCCGCCGACGGCGCCAACTGGGAGTACACGATGCGGCCGTCAAACAACAACCGCTCCGGCAACGGGGTGTACGTCTACGACGGGCCGCATTCCGCCGGCCACTGCCTGCGGAACAACAGCTCCATGTCCGGCCTCTGGGCCATGGGACGCCACGGCGGCGGCACCAGCGCGACGAAGAGCGGCAACAACTGGGGCATTCGCTACAATACCGGCGAGGTGAGGCGCAACAGCGGTACCTATGCGGTCAGCGACATCGCCTTTCTGGGGTGCCCGTCGATTTACGAGGATTCCGTCAAGCTCTATATGGAACCGCACGGCTACCCGGAGCGCATTGTCAGCTTCGCGGATGCGGGCATGGGCAACGGCCAGTATGACCGGTACAATGCCGCCGCCTACATTGCCCGCAATTTCGTGTACGGTGACGGGCACGCGATTTACGTGTATGCGGAAACGCGACAGGGCTTTTCCGCTCCCTGATCCGTTCGCACGCCGGGACGGCGCACCATGAAGGCTCCGGCGAGCATGGACATTGACTGAACAATCGAGATGAAGGATTCTTTTTCAACGCACGTGTCTTTTTCTGGGAGGAACGCATGGGTACGCGAACGAACCGAATCTGTCGAACGCTGTTGACCGCGGTGCTGGCCGTCGGGCTCCTTGCGACTGCCGTGCCGGCGGCCGAGCCGCAGAACATGATTGGCCGGCAGAGCCAGAACGAGGGGATCCTGGTCCTGCCGAAGCCGGGGGACGTCACCATTGACGGGAACCTGGACGACTGGGACTGGTCGGGGCGCATCTGGGTCTTCGCGGACAAAAACGTGCGCAGCCGCTTCTCCGCCGAAGTGGCCGCGATGTGGGACGGGGAATACCTGTACTACGCCGCCAAGTGGCGCGATCCGACGCCGATGTTCAGCAACATCGACCCGGCCTTCAATCCGGAGAGCGGGTGGAAGTCCGACTCCATCCAGCTCCGCGTCCGGACCGAAGACCAGGCGAGCTGGCTCACGACGTGGTACTTCACCAAGGAGAAGATGCCGGTCCTCCACGTCGCCCACTGGAAGGACATGCGCAACTCCCGAAAGGGGCAGGACGTCCGCCTCCTGAAGGCCGAGCCCGGCGGCATCGACCTCGGCGAGGGCGCGCAGATGGCCTACAAGGCCGGCCCGGACGGAAAGAGCTACGTCCAGGAGATCCGGATCCCCTGGACCATCATCTTCAAGGATCCGCCGAAGATGGAGCCCGGCGTCGTCTTCCGCATGGGCATGGAGTTCCTCTGGGGCGACCCGACGGGCGAGACCTGGCCCATCCACCGCTATGCCGACAACATGCAGCCGGAGCACACCAGCCGCGAGTTCTACTGGACCGCCTGGAAAGCATGGGGCGACGCGAAGCTGGTCGGCGAAGGCAATGTTCCGGTGCGGCAGTACGTGAGCGAAGAGGCCAAGGTGCAGGGCACCGTGCCGATCCGGGTGGAGCTCCCGGCCGACGCGGCGCGCTTCACGCTCGTCATCGACGACGAAGACGGCAAGCGCGTCCGCACCCTCGGCGCGGATCTGGATCCGGCCGACTACACTGTGGAACGCAACGACGAGACCATCACGGTGCAGGTCTTCTGGGACTGCCTGAAGGACCTGCGCGACTACGGCTCGCGCCAGGACAACTTCACGCCAAAGTATGAACTGGTCGACCCGGGCGCCTACAACGTCAGCGGCCTCTATCACAAGGGCCTCGGCGCCGAATACGAGATGTGCTTCTACAACCCCGGGACCCCGCCGTGGGAGACCACCGATGGCAGCGGCGCCTGGGGGGCGGACCATTCGGCGCCGCTGCGCGTGGACCGGGCCGGTGAGCGCGTGATCGTGAGCTGGGCCTTCGCCGAAGGTGGCGACGGCATCATCGGCATCGGCCCGGATCGCCTCAAACAGTGGGGGGAGAAACGGGGCGGTCGCTTCCTCGCCGCCAACACCACCCACGTCTACGCCGTCCCGGCAAGCTGGCACCTGAAGGAAGAGGTCATCATCCGCATGAGCGCGGAAGACGGCTCGTACCAGCCGTTCGTGCTGGACGGTGAAGCGCGCGCGTTCGAACTGCCGACGCGCACCATTCTCAACGAAGAGGCTGCTCCAAAGGTGACCGGACTTGCAGCCACCGATGCGGTGCTCGCGGTCGCACTGGAAGGCCGTGGCATTGTGCTGCTCGACACGGAATCAGCCGCCGTCACGAAGGAAGTGAAGCTCCCGGCCGCCGGGCGCCTCGCGTTCGGACCCGAAGGGACGCTGTACACGCTCGCCGACGGCAAGGTGCACCGGGTGGACGTGGACGCGGGAACGGCAACGCCGGTCGCGACCCCGGGTGTCGGAACCATCGCCGACCTCGCCATCGACAACGACGGCAACATCCTGGTCGCCGACATGGGGCCCGACAGCCAGGTGAAGGCGTTCAGCCCCGAGGGCAAGCCCGTCTACACCTGCGGCGCCAAGGGCGGGCGTCCGATCCGCGGCCCATTCCAACCCGAAGCCATGATGCGCGTCTCCTCCATCAGCGTCGACGCCAAGGGCGACGTCTGGGCGGTGGAGAGCTGGAACTATCCGCGCCGCGTCTCGGTCTGGAACCGGGACGGCAAGCTGGTGCGCGACTACATCGGCAATACCGGGTATGCGGGGACGGGCTGCTTCCTCCACGACCAGGACCCGACCCTCGGCTACGTCGGCCCCGTCGAAATCAAGCTCAACAAGGCGGACCGCACCTGGGCCGTTTCGCGCATCCTGTGGGCGCCGGATCGGGAGAAGGGCGAGAGCTTCCCCGTGCCGACCTCGTCGCATGTCCACCCCCAGCGCTTCCGCAGCGACGCGAGCGGCCAGATGCGCGAGTACCTCTACACCCACGACGCGCGCGACGGCGGCGGGCATGTCCTCTACATGGAACGTGAAGACGGATGGAAGCCGGTGAGTGCGGTCTGCCTCGTCGGCCACATCTTCGACGCGTTCACCCATCACGGGCTCATCACCAGGGCGCCGACCGGCGACTTCGCCGACCTCAATCCTCGCGATGGCGTCTTCTGGAACGACACGAACAAGGACGGCATCGTCCAGCGCACCGAATGCGAGATCGTGAAGACCAAGGACCCCGGCAAGGTGAACGATCCCAAGCATCGCGGCAGCGGGCCCCTTGCCCTCAACAACGGGTGGGGCGGCCGCATCGGGACCGACTTCGTCTTCTATTGCGAGGGCGTCACGGCGTACGAGCCGATCGGCTTCGACGACGACGGCGCCCCCCGTTACGGCGCCAAGGGCATGCGCAAGCTTGCAATCGACGAGCGTGGCGACCTGGTTCCCGTGCCGGAAGAAGATCGCCTGCTCTGCCTGAGCTGGAAGGGCTACGCAGGCCCGACGCGCCTGCTGGGCATCGACACGAAGGCCGGCGCGGAGCAGTGGTACTACCCGAACCCCTTCCCCGGCGTCCACGGTTCGCACCGCGCGACCATGCCGAAGCCCGGACTCCTTATCGGCCCGCTGAAGATCATGGGCGTGGCGAAGGCGAACGACGAGGTGGGCCATGTCTTCATGATGCGCGGCAACCTGGGCCAGGACTTCCTGATGACAAGCGACGGCGTCTACGTCGGCACCATGATGGAGGACGGCCGACTGCCGGGGCTCACCCTCCCGCCGAAGGAGGAGCAACTCGTCGGCATGCCGATGGAGGGCTTCAGCGAAGGCGGCGAGCCGTTCAACGGCTGGTTCGGCCGGCAGGCCGACGGCAAGGTGCGCATGACCACCGGCTTCGCGCGCCAGGCCAGCATGATCCTCGGCGTCAAAGGGCTGGAAAGCCTCCAGCGCCTCGAGGGGCCGACCGTCGCCCTCGACATGAAGGCCATCGCCGAGGCCGACGCGGCCAACCGCGAGCGCGCCGCCGCCGACCAGAAGACGCCGAGCGCCACGGTCCGGAAGTTCGCCGAAGCGCCGACCATCGACGGCAAACCCGACGAGTGGAAGGACGTGCCGGCCGTCACCATCAGCCGGGCCGGCTCGCCCGAATCGGCGAAGGTGCGCCTGGCCTACGACGACGCGAAGCTGTACCTCCTCTACGAGGTGCGCGACGCGTCCCCGTGGGTCAACCAGGGCAAGGACCACACCCGCCTCTTCAAGACCGGCGACGCCCTGGACCTCCAGATCCGCACGACGCCCGGCGGACTGGACGCGAAGCGGCGCGACCCCGGCGCGGACGACGTGCGCCTCCTTATCAGCAAGATGGACAAGAAGGCCGTCGCCGTCCTCATGGACCCGGTGGCGCCCGACGCGCCCGACGAGGAAGGCGTGCGCTACCACTCGCCCATCATGGACAAGGACTTCGACCGCGTCGTCCTTCTCGACAACGTGGAGGCGAAGGTGCAGACCCACGGCGGCGAGCGTTACGTGGCCGAAATTGCCGTGCCGCTTGCGGCGCTCGGCCTCAAGCCCCAGTCGGGGCAGACCTACGCCGGAGACATCGGCTTCATCAGTTCCGACGCCGCCGGCATGGTCAACAGCGCCCGCACCTACTGGGCGAACAAACAGACGAACCTCGTCAACGACCTCCCGTCGGAGGCGTGGCTCTACCCGAACATGTGGGGCGAGCTGACCTTCGAGTAGGCCCGCCCGACGACCATCGCCTCCGGGCGGCGGATCGAACAGGCGCAGACATACCGCGGGTCCGCCCCTTCGCCGGGGCGGGCCCGCTTCTGTTTCTGCGCGGTCGAGCCGGGCCGTCGAGTGGAATCCGGGCGATGACGGGGGGCCTGTTCGGGGGGCGACTCGGAAAGGCGAGCGTGCCCGGAGCGGGCGCCTCAACCCTCCGCTTTCCGCCGCACGGCCACCACGGTCGCCGAACGACGGGAAGCGCTATTTGGGGTTGTAGGACTTCACGTGGCAGCGGCTGATGCCGGCGAAGCCGGAGGGATACTTCTTTCCGTTGTCCCACCAGTTCTTGGTCGTGAGCGGATAGCCGCCGTTGTTGACGCGGCTGCGGTCGGGATCGAGGTGGAGCGGCATCGTGACCCGGCGGTCGTTGTTGTAGGAGGGGATGTAGCGGTGGCGCAGTTCGTTGAAGGCGAACCAGCGGACCGACCCGTCGGCATAGCCCTGGTTGATGCCGTCCGGGCGCGAGCCCGTCCCGTGCGGCGCCGTCATCGGGGCGGTGGCCGACCAGGCGGAGACATTCCCGTACTGGTAGGTGCCGTCCAGGACGAGGATCTCGTCGGAAGGGTACTGGAGCCGGCTGAGCGGCAGGTCGCGGCACCAGGCCATGCCGAAGATGTCCACCACCTGTCCCGGGAATGCGGCGAAGCCGACGAACATGCCGCCGCGGCTCTTGCTGCCGAGCTTGTGGTACGGGTTCCCGTCGAACCACGTGGCGTGGCGGAGGGTGTCCCCCACGGTGAGGCCGGGGCCGTGGAGGATGTCCGGCGCCACCGGCTGCGACGCCGCGGCGTCCCAGGTCCAGGCGGGGCGGTCCTCCTCGCAGAAGCGCGCGTGCCGGTTCGCCGCGATGCCGGCCCTGTTTGTCGGG
>CAZKKD010000224.1:0-7044 GCA_964553265.1 uncultured Planctomycetales bacterium
CCGGTCCTTCGCAGCCGGGCGAAGACAGAACGGCCTATCGGGATAGGCTCTAAGTGCCGCTTTTTCAAGGCGGGAAATCTCCCTCAAAATCCTCCCACACGCCCCTTGCAGGAATGTTCGAGAATCCTAGACTGGAGCGGTTTGGCATTGCCGAGGCAATGCGGAGGGACGGTTTGGGGCTTCACGATGTCGGGGGCCGCATGGGGCCCCGCCCGTGACGCCTGTCACGAGGAATGGCGAGGAGGAGGGGGTATGCTGCACGAACCGGCCGCGCCTGTCGGCGAAGACAGGGCCGAGGGGTACAAGACCAAACTCGGCGTTCGTCTGTTCTGGGTCTACGCGGTTGTCTATGCGGGCTTTACGCTGATCAACATCATCAAGCCCGTCGCCATGGAGAAGATCATCGTCTTCGGCCTCAATCTGGCGGTGGTCTACGGTTTCGGCCTCATCCTCGTGGCGCTCATCCTGGCGCTCCTCTACAACCGCGCGTGCAGCAAGCGCGAAGCGCAGATGAATGCGCCCGAAGGTGCGGTCCCTCCCGCCGCGGCGGAAGCTTCCGCCGGCGCCGACGGAAAGGAGGGTTGAGATGGCCATCGCAATCTTCCTCTTTTTCGTCGCCATCGTCCTGGTCCTCAGTTTCTACCTCGGGTCGAAGGCCAAGAGCTCGAGCGGCTACTTCGCCGCGGGCGGGCAGATCCACTGGGGCGTCAACGGCATCGCCTTCGCCGGCGACTACCTCTCGGCGGCCAGTTTTCTCGGCATCTGCGGCATGATCGCGGCGGTCGGCTACGACGGCTTCCTCTACTCGATCGGTTACCTCGCCGGCTGGATCGTCGCGCTCTTCGTCGTGGCCGAACCCATGAAGCGCCTCGGCAAATACACCTTCACCGACGCGCTCGACAGCAAGTTCAACAACAAGGGCATTCAGCTTGCGGCCGGCATCAGCACGCTCATCGTCTCGATGTGCTACCTCATCCCGCAGATGGTGGGCGCGGGAACGCTGGTGGAGCCGCTCCTGGGGATGCCGCACCACTGGGGCGTCGTCATGGTCGGCGCGATCGTCATCTTCATCGTCGCCACCGCCGGCATGGCGAGCACCACCTACGTGCAGTTCCTGAAGGGCGCGCTCCTCATCGTCTTTTCCAGCGTCGTGGTCCTCGCGCTTCTCGGCAAGGGGCTCACCACCACGCCGCAGACCATCGAGGAGACGGGCGAGGTCCTGGAGTTTTACGAGTACGGGACGCTCACCGCGGTGGAAGAGGACGGGGGGTTGACCATCGACCCCGAGAGCGGCTACACCCTCGTTGATCAGCACATCGTGAAGGATCTGGAGGGCAAGCCGCTGGAGACCCTGGTGCAGCTTGTGCACGAGCAACCGCTGATCGAGGATGAGGAGGGGACCTACACCTACAAGGTGAAGGGGCGCACGCTCCGCCTCGTGAAGGGCGCGCGCGCGCAGATCAAGCGTCTCCTGGAGGGCCGTCCCGAGGACGTGGTTCCCGTCGGGGGGCGTCCGCACATCTACAAGGACATCAACGGCGAACGCGCCCTGGTGCTGTACGACAAGTCGGTCACCGTCGGCGGCGTGAAGGTGACCGAGCGCGAGGGCAAGCTGTTCGTCCGCATCCACGACTGGTGGGTGAAGAAGGTCAAGGACGACGGCGCCGTGTTTCTGCAGGAAGCGCAGTCGAAGACCGAGCGCACCGTCGGGTACACCCGCACCGAAACCACGGTCAACGGCGTGCCCAAGTCGGACGAGAACCGTCTCCGTCAGGTCGGCAGCCTGGAGGCGATCCAGGGCAAGACCGGCGAGGAAGCGGAGACCGGCAGCCTGGGGCCGTTCGAGTACCTCTCCACGATCTTCGACAAGGAGACGGTGGTCAACATCTGGAAGAGCCAGGCCTTCGACCGCGGCGACGCCAAGGTGACCGTCTACTACCCGAAGAAGGTGCACGGCAACCGCATCGGCCGGCCGGGCCAGAAGTTCAAGGTCGACGGCTCGCCCATGGACAAGATCAACTTCGTGAGCCTGATGCTGGCGCTCTTCTGCGGCACCTCGGCGCTGCCGCACATCCTCATCCGCTACTACACCGTCCCGAGCCCGGCGGCGGCGCGCAAGAGCACCATCGTCGCCATCGCGAGCATCGGGTTCTTCTACGTGCTCACGCTCTACCTGGGCCTCGGTGCAACGGTGAACGGGGCGCTCAATCCCGAAGACAGCAACATGTCGGCGCCGCTCCTGGCGCGGGCGTTCGGCGAGTTCCTCTTCGCCGTCATCAGCGCCATCGCCTTCGCGACGGTTCTCGGCACGGTCTCGGGCCTCATCGTGGCCTCCAGCGGCGCGGTGGCGCACGACCTCATCGACCGCTATGTCGGCCTCAATCTTTCCGACAAGGGGAAGGTGGTGGTCGGCAAGCTGGCCGCCTTCACGGTCGGCCTGGTGGCCATCATCCTCGGCATCGTCTTCAAGGGGATGAACGTGAGCTTCCTGGTCGGCTGGGCCTTCGCCGTGGCGGCGAGCGCCAACCTGCCGGCGATCCTCATGATCCTCTTCTGGAAAAAGACCACCGCCCAGGGCGTGGTGGCCAGCATCCTGGTCGGCATCGTGAGCGCCATCGGCATCATCCTGATGGGCCCGAGCATGTGCATCCGCTACGGCCTGAAGGCGACCGACGCGCTCATCCCGCTCGACAACCCGGGTATCGTCAGCATCCCCCTCAGCCTCATCACGCTGATCATCGTCAGCATGACGACGCAGAAGAACGGGAATGCCGGCGACGGCCCGAAGGCGGACGCCCCGAAGGCCGACGCCGCGGGCTGAGCCCCGCGCCCCCCCCGGGGGGCGGCAGCGAAAGCCGGCCGCCCCACCGGCCCTGCCCCATGCACACCCCGACGGCGCCGGTCCCCGGATCGGCGCCGTCGGTCTTTGGTGGGGTGGTGAAGCAGGCAGCTCAGGCTTCGTCCGCCCTCTGCAGGTGCATGGTATAGGCGATGGCGTTGCCGTAGCGGGCGACTTCGCGCAGGCCGGTTGCCTCGGCCAGGCGGAGGACGGTGCTGCGGCGCTGGAAGTGCGGGTCGAAGATGACCTCGGTCACCGACAGGATCCCGTCGGGCCTGAGCGCCTCCCGGATCTCGGCCAGGGCGGCGGCGCGGTCGGGAATCTCGTAGAGCACGGTCACCAGCACCGCGCGGTCAAACCGGCCGGGCTCCAGCCGGCCCTCGCCGAGGGCGCCCTGCAGGAAGGCGATGTTCTCCAGGCCCTCGGCCGCCGCCTTCGTCCGGGCGCGGTCCAGCATCCCCTCCTGCAGGTCGAGCGCCACGACCGACCCGTCCCGACCCACCGCCCGGGCGAGCGGCACGGTGACGCGGCCGGGCCCGCAGCCGAGGTCCGCGACGGTCATGCCGGGCCGGACGTCGAGCCGCTCCAGGATGACGGCCGCGCGGTTGGTGCGGGTGAAGGGGTTGTCGAGTTCCACCATCCAGCGCAGCGCGGCCGGGCAGGGCAGCGACTGCCGCCGCGAAGCGAAGCGCCAGAGGATCTGCGACAGCAGCACCAGCGCGGCAATGGCGGCCACGACATAGAGGAGCGTTTCCATCGGTGCCCGTTCGTCTCCCGTTCGACGGCGCCCGTCCGGTGGTCAGGCGTCCGGTGCGCCGGCGGGGGTGCCCTGGACGATGGTGTCGGCGATGCGGTAGGCGGCGTCGGGCCGGGCCGCGGCGCGGGCGGCCGCCTGCATGGCGGCGAGGCGGTCGGGGTCGCGCAGGAGCCGTTCGGCCTTGAAGATCATGTTCGCCCCCGTGTGCGCCCAGACCCCGGCGCCGCGCTCGAGCAGAAAGACGGCGTTGCGCTCTTCCTGGCCGGGGATGGGTTTCACGATCACCATCGGGAGGCCCATGGTCAGGCACTCGCTGGTGGTGAGCCCGCCGCACTTCGCGACGGCGAGGTCGCTCGCGGCCATGAGCTCGTGCATGTTGTCGACGAAGCCGAAGGGGTGAATGCGCCCGGGCCGGTCGGCCGCGACGTCGCGGAGCTGCTGCTCCAGCTTCTTCGCGTTGCCGGCCACGGCGAGGAACTGCACCTCCGGCAGCCGGTCGCTCAGCACCGCGACGGTCCGGTCCGCCCGCATGAGGCCGAAGCCCCCCGCCGAAACCAGCACCGTCCGCTTCTCCGGATCGAGGCCCAGGCGCGTGCGCATCGTCGGCTTGTCGGGATAGTCGCGGGTGAACTCCGGGACGATGGGGATGCCGGTGACGTGCGCGCGCGCGTCGCCGATGCCCTTCTCCCGGAGCGCGTAGGCCATCTCCTCGGTCGCGACGAAGTAGTCGTCCACGCCCTGCTGGATCCACATGGTGTGAATGTCGTAGTCGGTCAGGGTCACGCTCACTTCGGCCCGGAGCTTGCCCTTGCGTCGCCGGGGGCAGACCACCTCGGCGCCGACGTAGTGCGTGCAGACGATGCGGTCGGGATCAAATTTCTTCACCAGCTTCTTGAGCGGGCGGGCGTTCATCTGGTCGAAGAGGGTGGCGAGCCGCTTCAGGCGGCTGTTGCCCGGCTTCTCCTCCAGGCTGTCGTAAAGGTAGCCCCAGACGGTGGGCAGGTCTTTCGCGAGCGTTTCGTAGCCTTCCTTGAAGCCCTTGCGGAAGGCGGCGTTGGTGTATTCCAGAACGTCGACGTGCAGCACGTCGAGCTCCGGATACCGCTCCGCGAAGGCGGCTTCCAGCGCCTGCGCCGCCCGGAAGTGCCCCGCCCCCGCCTTGACCGAGAGGATCAACACCCGCTGGACGCCTGCCATGATCTGTCTCCTTCCCGTTTGCCCGCCCGGGCCGTCCAGGCCCGAATCGCCGTTCATTCTGCCGACCCGACCGGCCGATGGCAAGACGCGGCACAACGAAAGGGCCGCGCCCTGGGGGAAGGGCGCGGCCCGGTGAGCGGGTGTTGCCGAGACGGCCACAACGGGAGAGGCTATTCTTCCGCTTCGTCTTCGGCCGCGACGCGGGTGTAGCTCTTGACGGTGAGCCAGAGCTCCGGCTTTGCGGGATCGCCCTTCTTGGCCAGCGTTCCGCTGACCTGCGCTTCCTCGCCGTCCAGTTCCTCGGCGAGCTTCTTGCCTTTTTCGTCCATTGTCACGTTGTAGACGGTGCGCGTTTCGTTGCCTTCTTCATCCGTGGTCCAGACGCTGACGCGGGCGCCTTCGATCTTCTCGAAGGCTTCGTCGTAGATTGCCGAAACGTCGCCGGTTATGGTGACCTTGGTCTCTTCCGCACGAAGATCGGTCGCGGCCAGAACGAAAGCAAGGCCGAGCGCCGCAACCGCAAGCCATCGTTTCATTGCCGTGTGCTCCTGATTCCAGGTCGCCGCAAAGCCCGGGCCCGTTCGAACGAACGGACCCGGCTGTACGGCCTGTTGCGCGGTGCGGGACGGGAAACTATGCTTTCGGACGGCAGGAACCGCCCTTCTTCTTCGCCTTGTCGTCGGCTTTCCCCTTCGTTGCAGCCTTGTCCTTGCCCTTGCCCCCCGTGGTGTTGCGTGCCATGCCAATTCCCTCCTGCGTTCCAGCGGGATCCTTGGCGATCCCGACCGACGGACCCCTGTCCGTCCTGTGCGACTACAAAGGCAACAGACTGGCAACGCGTATGCCCGACGAGCACTGCGTCGAAAAGAATACCATAAACGGTTCAAAATAAATGAGTTGCGGATCTTCTGTTCATGGGCCACACCGGGAGCATCAAAAAAAGGATCTTTTTTGCTCCTCCAGATCGGATATAATATGCCCGGAAAAAGAGTATCGGAGGTTTTTGATCATGCTTGCTCGTGTCCTGATGGCGTTGGAGCATGGTGCGCTGGCCCAGGCGCTCCGGCGGGAGCTGACCCGTGAAGGTGCGGTGGTGGAGGCGGTACGTGCCGGGGGGCGTCTGTGGGAGCGGATCGGGCGTGAAGCCGCGGATCTTTTCATCGTCGACGAGGATCGCATCCCGCCGCCGGCGCCCGACAGCGTGCAGGCCCTGTGTCGCCTGCCGGAAGCGCCGGCCGTGGTGGTGGCCACCGGCGGCATGCGGGCGTCCGGCCGGGCCGAGCTGCTGGCGGCCGGTTGCGCGGCGGTGCTGGAGCGGGACCTGCCGACCGACGCCTTTGTCGCGGTGCTGCAGCGTCTGCTGGAGCGCCGGACCGCGGTGCAGGATGCGGGCGAACGCGATGCCGGCCTGGCGGGGTCGCGGCTGTCCGACTTCGTCAGTCACAGCCCCGCGATGCAGGCGTTTACGGAGATGGTGGTCCGTGTCGCCGGCAGCGATACCGCGCTTCTCATCGCCGGCGAAACCGGCGTCGGCAAGGAGCGCCTGGCCCGGGCCATCCATGCCGAGAGCCCCCGTGCCGCCGGGCCGTTTGTGGCGGTCAACTGCGGTGCGCTGGCCGAGAGTCTGCTGGAGAGCGAGCTCTTTGGCCACGAGGAAGGCGCGTTTACCGGGGCGACGCGCGCGCGGCGGGGGTGTTTCGAGCTGGCCCACGGCGGGACGCTCTTCCTGGACGAGATCGGCGAGATGCCGGCCCACCTGCAGGTGAAGCTGCTGCGCGTGCTGCAGGACCACACCGTCCAGCGCGTCGGCGGCGAACGGCCCGTCCGGGTGGACGCGCGCATCATGGCGGCGTCCAACCGGGATCTCGAGGCCATGATCGCCGAGGGCACATTCCGGCGTGATCTGTACTACCGGCTCGGCGTGGTGACGCTGCTTCTGCCGCCCTTGCGGGACCGGCGGGAAGACATCCCCGAACTCGTCCAGAGCTATCTCGGCTATCTGCGGCCGCGGGTGGGCCGGGACGTGACCACCATCCGCGACGATGCGCTGGAGGCGCTGGTGCGCTACGACTGGCCCGGCAACGTCCGGGAACTCATCAACGTGGTCGAGCGCGCGATGCTGCTGGCGCCGGGCGAGACCATCCGGCTGGCGGATCTGCCCGCGACCGTGGCGGCGTGCGCCGACGGCCGCGCGGCCCCGGAAGCGTCGCCGCCGGCGCGGGCGTCGGCCCCCGGCCCGCTGCCGACGGAG
>CAZKKD010000225.1:0-7037 GCA_964553265.1 uncultured Planctomycetales bacterium
CCTGGCGCACCAGCCCGGGGGGAGGCCGGGCTGGGGCGCGCGCCTGCGGCCCTACGTGGGCGAGTATTGCCTGGCCGGCAGTGGCGACGGCTGGAACGACCTGCCCAATGCGGTGGAGGCCAACCCCTGCATGTGCCCCAGCTACGAGTTCGACTGGCTGGCGAAGTTCGCGCCGCCGGTACCGCACCCGGACATTGCGCGGACCGAATACTGGGCCTTCACCACCTGCCAGCCCAACGAATGGCTCAAGGAGTCGAACCATTACGGTCTGCCGCGGGCGCAGGGGTTCCGCCGCCTGACCGCCCTTCGCCAGCCCAGCGAGGCCATCCTGATCGGGGAGACAAGGGAGAACGTGCTGGGGCACTGGAGGGATCTTCATTACAACCCCAACCACGGTTTTGGCGCCCCCACGCTGCAGGCCGACGGCAGCGTCCGGAACCGGCCGTATGATCACGCCCGCGTCACAACGAATCTCTTCTATACATGGGCGCCCGCCAACGCCGATGCCCATTCCGCCGCCGCCTTCTGTGTGTACCTCAATCCGAATTACTGAATGAGAGCGACGTTTCGATCGTTTGCCTGCCTGTTGAAGGAGAAAGCGATGCAAGGATGGTTGACCGCCGTGGGCCTGCTTGTGGGAGTGACGTTCACCATGAACTGCACCGCCAGTGAACTGGAACTGAATCCGCCGGACCTCAGCCCGCTCCAGACGGTGAACCAGGCCACGGGCGACCCCATTGTCCTGCTCAAGGACGGCGCCTTGACGCTTCCCCTGGTCATCGGAAAGAAGCCGGGCCAGCGCACCGTCTGGGCGGCCGAGTTCATCGCCGAGTCCGTGGCGGAGATGACGGGCAAGGACGCGCCGGCCATTGTCAAGGAGGATACGGTGGAGGGGCCGGCCGCCTTCATCGGCAACCTGCCGGCCACCGCGGAAGCGGGCTTTTCCGCCGAGGGGATGATTCCGGGTGAATTCGCCGTCAAGACCAGGGGCGGCAGCCTCTACCTGTACGGCAACGACGAGGGCGGTTCGACCGGCTCGGCCTACGCGGCGCTCGACTTCGCCGAGCGCGTGCTGGGCGTGCGGCAGTACTTCGAGGTCGAACTCGGCGGACGCACCGTGGTCAAGATGCAGGACCTCACCGTGCCGCCGCTGGACTACGGCGACGCGCCGGTCTTCGCCAAGCGGGCGCTCTGGCCGTACTCGAGCAAGAAGTATCTCCAGACCTGGCGCATCGCGGACACGCATCCGGTGCAACTGATCGTGCACGCGCCGCGCTGGGGCAACGACAAGGACTACCGCGAGAACCGGCCCGAGATCTTCGAGCTCAACAAGGATGGCTCCCGCAACAACAGCCACATGCTCTGCTATGGCAGCCCCAGAACGCTGGAGACCTACCTGGAGCGCATCGACCAGGAAATGAGCGGGGTCCGCAAGAGCGGCATGATCCGCGGCAAGGCCGTCACCGTCTCGCCCTGGGACAAGGGGGTCAGTTGCCACTGTGCCGACTGCCGCAAGCTCTTCAAGCCCGAAGCCGGCAACAGCGGCAGCGCCTCGTGGATCATGTGCGACTTCGTGCGGAAGCTTTCCGACGCGCTGGTCGAGAAACATCCCGATCTCACCATCATCTACCTGCCGTACCTCAACTACTGCGACATCCCGCCGGAAACCTCCTTCCCCGCCGGCAACGTGGAGGTCCAGCTCTGCTCCATGCCCGGGGTGGCCATGTTCAAGGACCCCGGCGTCAAGAAGCACGAGGAAGACCTGATCCGCGGCTGGGCCGAGGTGACGGGCCGGAAGATCCAGAACTGGCACTACATCTGCTGGCCGGCAGAGTTCACCAACGCCCCCTACGTCTACGCCGACGCCATCATCGATCACTACCAGGACACAGAGGACGTGACGGTCGGCTCGTTCCTCAACGGCGGCTATCCCGAGAAGCGGCACCTTCTCTCGGCCTACGTCTGGATGAAGGCGCTCTGGAACCCGGACCTCGACAGCGGAGCCATCTTCGACACCTTCGCCAACCGCATGTACGGCCCGGCCGCCGAGCCGATCCGCCGCATCATCACGCTCCAGGCCGAAGGCTGGAAACGCCCGTGGAAGGTGGCCCGCGTCTCGCCCAAGAACATCTTCGAGATCAGCTATCCCCGCGAAGAGGTGGAGGAGATGGAGGCCTGCTTCGCGGAAGCGGTCAAGCTGGCCGAGGGCGACGAGCTGGTGACGAAGCGCATCGACTTCTACAAGGCCGGCTTCGCCCAGTTCCTCAAGGAGTCGAAGGAGCACGCCGAGGGCACCGCCTTTGCGCCCCTCATGATGAAGAAGGCCGCCGCCAACCCGACCGTGGACGGGAAGCTGGACGAACCGGCATGGGAGACGGCCGAGGGGCTGTCTTTCGTGCACGCGCGCCGACGCGAGAATCCTGAACCGAAGTATCCCACGATCGTCAAGGCGCTCTGGACGCCGGACGGGGTGACCTTCGGCTTCCATCTCACCGAACCCGCCCCGGACAAGCTGTGGACCGCCGAGCCGGCCGGCAGCTGGCACAACGACAACGTCGAGATCTTCTTCGACGCAACGGGCAAGGGAGAGGGCGACTTCTACCAGATCATCGTGGACGCCCGGAACGAGGGGCTCCTCTTCATCCACGCCGCCGAGGAGACCGGCTGGAAGCCGAAGGGCGTGAAGAGCGACATCCACCGCGGCGAGGACTTCTGGAGCGTCGAGGTGTTCGTTCCTTTCAGCGAATTCAAGGATCTCAAGGGCGCCCAGATCCCCAAGACCAGCAGCGGCGGGCTCTTCTGGATCGGCAACTTCACCCGCCACCGCAAGGCCGACGCACCTCGAAAGGACAAGACCCCCGGCAGCCGCACCGAGATGACCCGGCTCAACACGCGCTACTCCCCGTTCAGCCGCGATCAGAGCGCGTTCGGGACGTTCAAATTCGTCGAATAGGTGTTGCGTGCCATCATGCGCGTGACGCGTTTTCACCAAGGTGCATAGTTTGGAGAACATCATGAAGGTTGCGGTTCTGGGATGCGGCGGCATGGGCACGGGCGTGCTCAACACGGTCAGCAAGCATCCCGACGTTTCCGACGTCATCGGCATGGACATCAACCCCGAGCGCCTGGACTTCATGCGCAAGCAGCGCGGCTTCAAGGCGACGGACAACCTTGACGAGATCATGAACGACCCGGAGGTGAAGCTGGTCTTCGTCACCGCCTCGAACGACGCGCACGCGCCGCTGGTGCGCCGCGCCATCGAGGCGGGCAAGGCCATCATGTGCGAAAAGCCTATCGCCAACACCCTTGCCGACGCGGAGGAGCTGGTCTCCGCCGCCGAGGCGAAGGGGCTCTTCTTCCAGATCGGCTTCGAGCTCCGCTATTCGAAGCTCTACACCACGGTCAAGGACTTCATCGACGCCGGGGTCCTTGGCCAGGTCGTCAACACGCAGTGCAAGTACATCTGCAGCGAGTTTCATCACAAGGGGTCGTGGCGCAACAAGCTGGAGACCGGGGGCAGCATGTTCGGCGAGAAGCTGTGCCATTACGTCGATCTGCCGCGCTGGTGGATCGGCTCGGACGTGGTGGATGTCTACTCCGCCTGCGCGCCGAACGTGGTGCCCTATTACGAGGTGCACGACAACTACCATGCGATCTACCGCTTCGCCAACGGCGCGGTCAGCGAACTCACCTTCGTCATGTATGTGGGCGAGACCTTCGCCGGCGATCCGCTGCAGAACGTCATCGATCAGCAGAAGGAGGACGGGCACGAGTTGCGCTACCTGGTCATGGGGACGAAAGGCGCCGTCGAGACCGATGTCTTCCGCCGCAGCATCAAGCGCTGGGCATTCGGCGACTCCGAACAATGCATGACCAGCAAGATCGTGGAGCAGCTCACCTGGCCCCCGGAGGAGGACGGGCGCTATTTTCACGACGGCAAGACGCAGAACCTGGACATCATCGACCGGGTGGTCCGGGGGAAGCCGCCCAAGACGCCGGCCCGCGACGCCCTGGAGACCATGAAGCTCGTCTTCGCCGCCGAGCAGTCCGCCGACACGCACCAGGTGGTGAAGCTGGCTGCGCTGGCCGGCGTCCGGGCCTGATCCCGGCCGGGGAACCGATTCGGGGACGGCGAATGTGGCCGACGACCGTCATGTCGGCTGCGAATCGCCGGCACCGGTAGCGTGAGAGAGGGTTGTCCACCAGGAACCGGGCGGGGATCGCTTTGGGCTTGCAGGGGGGACCGGTGCGCGTTAGGGTTGCCGGCGGGAACAGCCACAACGGTATCTGCATGGAACGCATCCCGCGCGGAGCGGCCGTGCCATTCTGCACCCGACGGTACACCGCCGGGGCGCGGGAGTGCGCGGGAGTGCTGTGCGCCGCGGGGCAGGTTCCATGCCCGGGGATGGGATCGCATGCAGGCCGGCACCCGCATCAACAACCGCTACGAGATTCTCTCCCGCTTCGCCAGCGGCGGCATGGGGACGGTCTACCTGGTCGCCGATCATGCCGACCACGGAAAGAAGGTGGTCCTCAAAACGCTTGCAACCCGGGACCTGGACGAGCAGCGGCTCCGCCCATCAACCGACAGGCCCTGCCCATCGCCGAAACCCTCCCGTACCGGACGCTGCTGATGGAGGCCCTCGTCGGAACAGCGCAGGGGCGTGTCCTGCGCGGCGAGATGGGGCCGGGACTGGATGATCTGCAGCGCGCGATGCACATCGCAAGCGACCTGGAGGAGAGCCCGGAGGCCACTGCCGCCCGGCAGACCGCCGCGGACATCCACCTCCACCTCGGCCGGACGGAGGCCGCGGAGGCCCTTCTCGCGCAGACGGAGCCATTCGTGGCCGTGCGGCAACGTCCGCTGGAATCGGCACGCCAGGCCTGCCTCGGGGCGGCCATTGCGGTCGCACAGGGAAAGACTGACACCGCACGCGATCACCTGGGCCGGGCACGCCAGCACCTGGCGACCGAAGGCGGCGCCCTCCGTCGACCGGCGTGGTCCATCTGTTGCCTCCTCATCGAAGGGGAACACATCCGCACAGCGATTCTCGCGCTTGTGACGGGCGAGTGACAGTCGGGGCGGGGCAAGGCCTCCCTCACCGGCGGAGCGGCACAGCAGGCGATTCTGGGCCTCCTGGCGGCAGCATCCGACTGCCCTTGCTCCGGGAGCGTCAGCAGCCTTGGGGCGCGTCCTCGGCCCGGGATTCCTTCCGCCTCTTCCGGTACGACGCCCCGCTCCGGCGGGGGAAAAATACTTCGCCGGGCAGGATTCACAACGGCAGATCCGGGTGATCCTGGTGGGGCCCGGTGACACTGGCTGTCATCTGGCAGGACTGACCGTTCGGCAACCGGGGTGTGCTCCTCGTCACCGTTGCTCCGTGCTCCGTCATGCCTATTGCTGCTCGGTGGATCGGAACGGCAGGCGGACAACAGGCAAGCCCGGTGATTTGGCTTCGAGGATTGGCAGGCGGCGAGACCGAGTGGAAGGACTGCGGCGTCAGGCGGACCGGGATGCGGCTGCCCCGGGCGGAGGAGCGGGCGGGGCGAGCAGACTGAGCTGCCCCCCACCCACCCGCCAAGGCCTTCCCGGATCGGTAATGGAATCCCGGCCTCAAAATTTGCGGAAATTTCAGGCGGTCGGTCCTTTCTCCAGAGCTTGCGAACCTGTCGTCGGGTTTCCTGCATCACGGCGTTGCCGCGTAGCCGTTGAGTGCAGCCCGGCAGAATCTGCGCAGTGTTTCGACTTGCGTCCCCTCTGGCAGACCGCAGGTCGGGGTGCCGCATTCCGAACCTATCCGTTCCGCCGGCCCCATAGCCGGCAATCGCAAACCGCGCAGCCCGGAGGCAGTATCGGGCAGCAATGCATTTACATTATTTTTTTGAGAAAACCCTTGAATACCCTGACGTATAGAGGTAGGTTGCCGATGGACCCAGTGAGCTGACTGCATTGGGCCGGAAAGAAACATGGCTGTGCCAGCCCGGCGAAGCGTCCTCCCGCGCGTGTCGGGGGGGGGAAGAAAGCCAGCGACCGTGCTGCTGTCGGCAGAGTGCATGGAGGCATGCAAGGGCATGAAGTCACCGATTCGCGTCGCTTTTTGCGGGTGTGGCGCCATTGCCGGTGCGCACGCCCGCGAGTTGGCCACCATGCCCGGGGTGACGTTGCACGCCCTCTGGGACTGGAATCCCGCATTGGCCCGAGACTTTCACGCCAGCCACGGCGGCGCCTACTGCACCGAAGACCTTGAACGCATCGCGCAGGATCCGGCAGTTGACGCTGTTTACATCAATACGCTTCATTGTGACCGCCTGCGCATCGTCGAGGCCATGGCCGCGGCGGGGAAGGCGATGTTTTGCGAAAAGCCGTTGACGCACAATCGGCAGACCTTGCGCCAGATGCATCGGTGTCTGAAAGAGCATGATGTGCTTTTCTGGTCAGGCTACAAGATCCGCTTCCACACGCTGATGGAGCGCGCGCGCGCGTGTGTGCCCGCCCCCGAGGTCGTCCACGCATCTGTGCATGACAACACGTGGCCCGAGGGGCTGCTCAACGAGCCGGACCTCGGTGGCGGCAACGTACTGAGCCAGGGGGTCTACGCCGCCGAGACTGCGCGCCTGCTGGCCGGAGGCGCGCCCGTGGCGGTGAGTGCTTTCGTACGCCGCCAGCGGCATGCCTCCCAAACAGCCGACTCCTTGTGCGCGACCTATGCGTTCGACAACGAGGTCATCGCCACCATCGGCATTTCCGATGCCGGCCTCTCCCCCAGGCCAGTGAGCAAGTTTTCCGGCATGGCCGCGGGCCGCAACTGCAGTGTCGTGCTGTCCGAGCGCTTCGGTCGTCTTGACTTCCGGAACGGGCAGACCGGTGACGAAGAGATGCTGACGCATGAAGAGGACGGCTTCCGTCGCCAGAGCGAAGCGTTTCTGGCAGCCCTTCCCGGATCGGGGGCCAACCCGTGCAGCTTCATCGAGGGGCCCATTCCATCCATCATGATCTACCGTCCGCTGCATGCGGCGGAAAGCGGCAGGCTAGAGTC
>CAZKKD010000226.1:0-7031 GCA_964553265.1 uncultured Planctomycetales bacterium
AGCCCGAGCGCGCTCATGACGAAGCAGACCAGCACCACCCCCGGGTACCACGCCGGGGCCAGCGTATCGAGCACGAAGAAGAAGAGCATGAGCCCGCCGTAGAGCGCGATGCGCCGCCCCTGCGCCCAGCGGCTGCGGAGCCACGCCGCGAAGGCGACGAAGCCGAGCACCAGCACCACGCGCAGCACCAGGTTGAACGCGTCGCGCATGAAGGTGGTCCGCAGGCGCACCGGGGGCGTCCCGGCCGCGCCGTCGCGCTCGCCCACGTCCAGCGCCATCGTCTTCTCGAAGCGGTAGCGCCGCTTGCCGCCGGTGGGTGCGGCGCCGGTGTCCAGGCTCTGCGCGGCGGAGCGGGCCCTGTTGCGGCCCTGTGCGGTCTGGAGCTGCTGGTTGATGTTCTTCCATTCGCGGGCGGACTGCTCCAGCATCCGGCGGCTCTCCTCGTAGGTGCTGAGCAAGCCATACTCCTCCCGCGTGGTGAGGCGCGACATGTTGCCGCCGACGCTGACGAGGTCGTACTCCTGCGGGACGTACACCTCCCAGAGGCAGCGCATGACCGGGATGTTGAGCGCCGGCGCGTCGAGGTGCACGCCGCCCCACTGGCCGAGCGCGCCGAGCTGCTCCTCGTAGCGCAGCGTTACCTGGAAGGGCTTGCCGTCCACCGACGCGCCCACGATGGGGATGAGCGTCCGGCGGGTGTCCTTCTCCTCGGCGAGGTTCACCACCTCGGCGTTCACGGTCGCGCCCCAGATGGTGGCCCCCTCGGGGAGGCGGACGTTGAGGTACTGCTGGTTGTTGTTGCGCATCATGAGCCAGACGTCGGTGGTCGCCTGCCCGTCGCGGCCCACCACGGTCTGGAACCAGACCATCTCGGCCACCGCGGTGACGACCGGCACGTCGTCGTGCTTCGTGACGCCGATGACGAGCTCGTACGGGTGGGAGAGGTACTGGAACGCCCAGATCGCCGGGGTCTCGCCGGCCAGCGCGCGCCAGTCGGGAATCTGCCGGACGTCGATGGGGTAGGCGCCGCTGATGCGGTTCTGGGTCACCTCCACGTTGGTGCGGGCGACGAAGCTGACATACCCTTCCTCGCGCTGGACGCGGAGCGCCTCGATGCCCTCGTAGGCGACGGCGCCGCCCGCGCCCTCCATGGAGCGCTCGAAGGAGACGTGCAGCTTCAGCTCGCCCTTCACCTTCTTCTGCAGGACCACGCGCCAGATGGGCCGTTCGTCGGGCGCGGCGGCCTCGCCCTCGGGGCGCGGTGCGGCCGGGGCGGCCGCGGCGGCGGGGGCGCCGTCGTCGGGCGGGAGCGCCTCGACGGGGCTGCGATCCTTGATGTCCTCGCCCTCGATGGTGACCGCCCGGGCCCGGGCCGGCAGCCGCAGGTAGAACGTGTCGGCCCCGGCGTGGCGGATGTCGTAGTCCACCCACGCGACGGTGGTCTCCAGGGTGCTGGAGAGCTCCACCCGGCTGGTCACCACCGCGTTCACGACCGGGCGGATCCGCTCGGTGGCGATGCGGAGGTCCCACTCCGGTTTGAGGAACTTGAACGCGAGCGCCACCTCGTCGCCGGCGCGCTGGCGCAGCGCCTCCGGGAGTTCCGGCGGCGCGATGGGGTTGAGGCCGCGGAAGGCGTCCGACGGGGCCGTCATGCGGATGGCCAGCGGCGTCCGGAGCGCCAGGAAGCCGGTCTCCTTCTTCACGCCGCGGCAGACCACGCGCGGGAAGTCCAGCCCCGCGTCCAGCGTCTCGACCGTCTTCTCCGCGCGGACGAGGAACTCCATCTTCCCGCTCACCTTGCTCTGGAAGCTGAGCACCAGCTCCTCGGCCGCGGCGTCGATGCGCCAGTCCTCGATGTGCGGGCCGCGCACGTCGTCGGCCAGGCGCAGGTCGTTCGGGAAGGCGAGGCGCAGCTCGAAGATACCGCTCTTGCGCACGTCCACCGCCAGCCGGGTCTCCAGGCGCAGTTCGCGTTCCTCGATCTCCAGGAGGCTGTGGTTGACGACGTGGACCTCGGGCTCCACCGCGCCGATGGCGAGTGCGATGGCGTAGGGGTGGCGGATGTAGCGGAAGGCGAGCTCGGCCGTCTTCGCCTCGGGGCGGAGCTCGGGCGGCAGCTCGCCGGGGTCGATCTGCACCGCGCCGCCGGTGGGCGCGCCGGCGAGCTCCACCTTCGTCCCGGCGCGGGTGGTGACCGCGACGTGCCCGGTCTCGCGTTCGACGTCGAGCAGGCGCGGCGTCAGCAGCGGCGTCCGGTCCGCTTCGTCGGCGACCGGCTGCTCGGTCTCCAGCGCCACCACGAACGCGCCCTCGGCCTTCGCGCGCAGGTCGACGGTCAGGGTTTCGCCCTCCACCTGCCAGGTGTTGAGGTCGCGGCACTGGACGTCGAGGAGCTTCAGGCCCTCCGGAATGCTGTAGCGGAACCGGAAGACCCCGGCCTCGCGGATGTCGTAGCGGATGGCGGTGCGGGTGCGCAGGCTCTCGCGGCTCGCGGCGACGCGGGCGGAGAGCTCGGCGGTCACCTTCGGCGCCACCTCGGCGGCGCGGACGCGGATCGTCATCGGCCGGCCGAGGAACCGGAACGCCAGGTCCGCCGCCGGTGCGGGGGCGGGCGCCCGCATCTGCACCTGGGCGTCCTGCTGCGCCGCGCGCTGGTTGCTGGGCCGGGCCCCCGCGACGCCCATGGCGTTGGGCATGGCGCCGTTCGCAGAGTCGTTGAGAACCTGCGCCCGGGGGCGGTCGGCGCCGCGGGCGAACTCGGTGACGTCGATCTGGGTCGCGCCCTCGCTCTCGCCGGGCTCCACCTTCAGCCCCTTGAGCGCGGTGACGCTGACGCGGCCCTTCTCGCGCTTGACGCCCAGCGCCTGCGGCAGGCGGATCTCGGTCTCGGTGGGGAGGTCGCCCAGCGCCGCCTCGGTGACGATCTCCAGCTCGTGCGTCCCCTCGATGGGGCGGGCCAGTTCGACCGTCAGGCGTTCGCCGGCGTCGTCCGCGTCCGCGGGGGCGGTGTCCCAGCGCCGGACGCCGTCGCCACGGACCGCCAGCAGGTTGGTCCCCGCCGGCAGCGCGAGCGTGAGGGTCTGTACCGTGCCCTGGAGGGCGGAGTAGGCGAGCAGGCTGCGCGTGCGGATCGAGCCGCGTTCCAGCACCACGCGCGCCTCGTGGTCGACAAAGACCAGCGGCTCCAGGTCGGCCAGCCGCGGCTGCGGCGTCCAGCGCAGCCGCACCGCGTCCGCGCCCGCGCCGTAGATGAGCACCGCCGTCCGGCCGTCCTCCAGCGTCTCCTTGCTCGCGTCGACGGCGGGCTCCAGGCTGTACTGGATGTTCTCCGCCGGCACCACGATCCGCGTCCGGGCCGCCAGCGCCCGCACCAGCGGCACCATGGCCTCGCGCGCGCCCTGCCGGTCCGTCGTCCGCGCGGCCAGCGAGAGCCGCACCGTCACCGCGCCCTGGTGCTTCGCGACGAGGACGGTGGCGCGGGCGTCGCGCTGGAGGAACGCGTCCTCCGGCTCCGCGCCTTCGACGGTCGCCTCGGTCACGGCGGCGCCCGCCCCGAGCAGCGGTACGCGCACCCACTCGTCCCGGAAGAGGCGCACCCGCACCGTGGCCTGCAGGGTCAGCACGCCGTCGACGGCTTCGCCCTCCGTCTCGGCGCTCTCGACGACGTAGTCGGCCGGCGCCGGCGAGGCGTACTCGCTCGTGAAGAGGTCCGCCCCCGCCGCCGTACCCGCCGTCGCCAGCACCAGTGCGCAGACTGCCAGCCAGGCGCGCACGCCCCACCGCTTCCGGTTGCTCATGCCGTTCTCCTCACCCCGGGTTGTTGCGTTGTCGGATAGGTCTGTTCGTCATCCCGTCGGCGACGGTCGGACACGCCGCCGCCACCGGTACCCGTACCGTTGTCCTTGCTTCGAATCGTACAAAAAAGGCTGCCCGCCGTCCCGGCCCGCACCGGTCACGCTGCATTGCCGAGCATCGACGCACGTGCATGGGAACGTCGCCGGGCCCGGAACGGGTCTGAAAAAAAAGCACGACTGCTTCCCCACGGTGTCGCGGCGACGCCCGCACCTGATCGGACGCCGCCGGACCGCAGCGTAGCGCGCCGACGGAATGCGTCAAACGAAAAGAGCCTGTGACCCGAGACAATCCGCAGCCAGGTTGCCGATCACCGTTCGCCGAGCGGCGTGTCCGGCGAGAGGTCGCGCTCCGCGAGCCAGTTGAGCTGCGGCCAGTGGCGCGGGCCGGTGTTGGGTTGCGGTGCGCCGGGGGTGCTGCGGCCTTCGCGGACGTAGCGGGTCATGAGATCGGTCAGTTCCTGCACCACTTCGGGATGGCGGTCCTGCAGGTTGGCGCGTTCGCCAATGTCGGCCTCGAGGTCGTACAACTGGATGGGCGGCAGGCCCTCCACCTCGTCGGCGCCGGGCCGGGGCGGGCTCCAACCGCCGGAACCGGGGCAGAACTCCAGCTTCCACCGTCCTTTGCGGATCGAGAAAGAGCCGTTGATCGAGTGGTGGACCGTGGCCTCGCGGACCGGCGCCGCGTCGGTGCGGCCCTGCCAGAGGGCAAGGTTGCTGACGCTGTCCTCGGCCGCGTCGTCGGGGACCTCCACGCCGAGGATCTCGGCCAGCGTCGCGTAGAGGTCGGCGAGGCAGACCGTGTCCTCGCAGACCGCGTCCGGCGCAATGCCGGCCGGCCACTCCACCAGCAGCGGGATCCGGTGCCCGCCCTCGTAGATGTCGGCCTTGTGCCCGCGGAAGACATAGCTCGGGTTGTGGCCGTGGGTGGCGAGTTCGGCAAAGTCGGCCATCGGGCTGCAGCCGTTGTCGCTGGTGAAGACGAGGATGGTATTCTCGCGCACGCCCGCCTCCTCCAGCGTCCGGCGCACCGCGCCCACGCACCAGTCGGTCAGCAGGCAGAAGTCGCCGTAGGCGTTGGTCCCGGACGCGCCGTCGAAGCGTTCGGTCGGCAGGATGGGCGTGTGCGGACTTGTGAGCGGGAAGTAGAGGAAGAAGGGCGCCTCCCCGGCCGCGGCCTCGCGGATCCAGGCGCAGGCATGCTCGGTGCAGCGGGGCAGCACCTCCTCGTGTCGGAAGTCGGGCGCCACCGGCCCGCCGCGGTAGAACCCCTTGCCCTTCACCTCCTCGCAGTCGCGCTCCGGGACGGCCGTCGGCAGGCGGTCCTCGACGTAGACGTAGGGCGGCATGTCGAGCGACGCGGCGATGCCGAAGTGGTGGTCGAAGCCGACGTCGTTGGGGCCGTTGCGGATGGGGCGGGTGTAGTCGACGTCTTCGGGATCGTCGCTGTTGCGGGCCCACTCCCAGCCGAGGTGCCACTTGCCGACGCAGGCCGTGCGGTAGCCCTCTGCCTGCAGCATCGAGGCGACCGTGGCGCGGTTCGGCTCGATGAGCGACTGGCTGTAGCCGAAGAGGACCCCCTGCTTCAGTTCGGAGCGCCAGTTGTACCGGCCGGTGAGGATGCTGTACCGCGACGGGGTACAGACCGCGCTCGAGCTGTGCGCGTCGGTGAAGCGCATCCCCCCGGCCGCGATCCGGTCCAGGTGTTCGGTGCGGATCTTCGACTCCGGGTTGAGGCACGAGAGATCCCCGTACCCCATGTCGTCGGCGAGAATGTAGACCACGTTCGGGGCCTGGGCGGCCATGGCGTTCTCCTTGGAATGCGCGGTTCGCGGTTGAGGCGTGCGGCGGCGTTCGGACAGCCGGACCCGCCCGCCGGCGCGCCGGGATCCGCCTCCAAGCATAGCGCCGCCGCGCCCCCTGTCCAGAGGGCGCGGCGGAGAGAAGGGGATTCGATTCCCGACCGGGAGGGTACAGTTTTCGACTCGTGGCCGCCGGCGAAGGCCCGGGGGCATGCGGATGGAGCCGAATGCATTCGCTGCCGTTTGCCGGGAGACGGCAGTCAGTCACAGGGACCGGCGTGATAGAGGAGGCGGAAACACCGTGAACACATCCTGGCCAGCGCTGTTGACAGGAAGGGTTGGGGTACGTATAGTTTGTCCATGAGCATACGTGGAGGGGCCCCATGCGAAAGTTGACGTTGAATGCAGACGAAGACGTGATCGAACTGGCGCGACAGCTCGCCAAGGAGAATGGGACGAGCATCTCGTCATTGTTTTCCCGCTTTGTGCGCGCGTTGGGCCGCGGGGATGCGCCTCGCGTCAAGACGGGGCGCCTGACGCGGCAGGCATCGGGGCTGCTGAACGCGCCGGCCGGGTTCGATGAGCGTGAAGCTCTGGGCGATGCGTTGATCGACAAGTCCGGAGCCGGGAAGTGAAGCTCTTCGTCGACACCAATGTCCTTTTCGATGTGCTGGCCAGGCGCGACCCGTTTTACGACGATTCCGCGGCGGTGTGGTCTCAGGTCGAACGGGGCGCGATTGCCGGGTTTGTTTCCGCCATCAGCTTCAACAATGTCTACGATGTCATGCGCCGCATGGCCGATGAGCGCAGCGCAACGGAAGCGGTCCGGATTCTGCGGGATGTGTTTCAGATCGTTTCTCTGGACGCGCAGGTCATGAACCAGGCCATCGGCAGCCGCAAGCGCGATTTTGAGGATGCGATTCAGTACGTTTCCGCTCTGCGCGCCGACGCAGATGTCCTGGTGACGCGCAACGTCGAAGACTTCCCCCGCGATGACCTGGCGGTCCTCACCCCCGCGGAATTCCTTGCCCAACAGTCATTTCTGTAGCGTCGCCGTAGCGTCGTCCGCGAGGGGATCTCCCCGCATCGTACGCCCGTTCACCGCGCGCGCCCGTTCACCCCGTCGCGAACCCGTTGCGGGGCGGTTACACCGCGTCCGCACGGCGGTCCAGCACCGTCACGCGCGGGCCCCACGGCCGCCAGAGGCGGGGGTCGGTGGTGCGGAACGCGGCCACCGTCGGCGTCCCGGTGAGGCCGGCGAGGTGGCTCACGCCCGAGTCGTTGCCGGCATACCCGGCCGCCCGGTGGCGGACCCCCGCCAGCGTCGGCCGCGCCAGCGGCGGCAGGGGAACGGCCCCCGGCCGCCCAGACGCCCGCC
>CAZKKD010000227.1:0-7026 GCA_964553265.1 uncultured Planctomycetales bacterium
CGGAGATGATGAGGTCGGCCGGACCGTCCTGGCCGCTGTTGATGCGGTAGCCGCTCGACAGCTTCTGGAGCGACTTGCTCATGGCGCGATTCGAGTAGTCCAAGTTGCGCAACGTATTGATTGCGCTGATGTTGTGATTGACAACCATACCCATGGCCGTTTTCCTCCATGAAAACGTTTTCCACCGGCGACATCCGTGCCGCCGAGGACCGGCTTCGCCTCCTTGCCGGGCGCGGTCCCATGTAACCCGGGGGTGAGTTTTTGCAGTGGATGCCCCGCCCACTGTCTCGGTCGATAGACGTTTCTCCTTGTGCCGGCGACCTGTCGTTGACTACCAACGCGCGTCGGGCGCGCTCCAGAATGGTACACCCTCCCTGGCGGTGCGGCCGACACCGGGTGGCGCCAGGGCCGCACCCTGTCTCAACAGCACACAACTTTCCTTTCTGATCCACCGCAACCACATGCGGCGAATCGCGTTAGGGCAGTCCCCGCGCAATGCACCCGCGCGGCACGCACCGGACCCTCCGGCCCTTCGGCACTGCCGTGCCCGCCTGTCCAGACGGACCGATCCTGTCCTCGTCCCGCCGGGCGTTCAACCGCCACCGGATCGGGACGCGATGCTTGCTCCTGCGCCGCCTCGTGCGCCGGGTCTCCGCCGATGCCGCCGGCGGTCCCGGCCGGACTCAGGCGGCCTGGCCGCTGCCGGACGGACTGCGCCGGCGCGATCCGGACCGGTCCGCCCCTGTCGCCGTCGCCACCAGGCGGCAGTGACAACGTCCCCGCCGGGCCGCCTCCTCGGGAGGCAGTACGCCGAGTGTGATGCCGCGATGGCGCGGCCATGCGCACTGGGGGGATGCGTCGGGACGGATCGGGGGTGGTTGGGCGCGCAGACGGTTCCGCGCCACGCCGGATCGGCGGTCCATGCCGTTTTCCTCCTTGAAAACGATGTTTCACGGCAGCGTCCTTGCCGCCGGGGCGAGCGCGCCGAACCGCCGCGACCGCCCGGAGAACCTCTGCGTGCGCTGCACCGGGATGGTTCCGGCCGGCGCCGCCGCGGAGTCTCTCGTCACTCCCGATTAGCGGTTGCGGACCGCCCCGGCTTGAGCCCCGGTTCCGACGAATTCGAACCCGGCGACCGATCTTCCGGCCGCTGTTGGCCCGAGAACGTCCCCTGCGTCCGATAAGTCTCGAAACCGCGCGGACATGTGCGGCAACGCCAGACT
Organism: uncultured Planctomycetales bacterium; assembly: GCA_964553265.1. Taxonomy (GTDB): domain Bacteria; phylum Planctomycetota; class SZUA-567; order SZUA-567; family JAFGNG01; genus CAZKKD01. Next base: position 1,224 of record CAZKKD010000227.1, read on the forward strand.
CCGCCCTTCGACGCCCGTACGCCTCCCGCCCGGCGCACGGGCGATCCGCTTGCGGACACCCGGGCAACGAACGGATCCCGGCAGGGCCATTCCATTCTTGCCATTTCGCCCTGAGCCTGGCGGCGCCGATTCGGCAAAACTCCCCTCTCCCTCGGGGAGAGGGTTTCGGGTGAGGGACTTTTCACTGTTCGGAGCCCTCACCCCGGCCCTCTCCCAGAGGGAGAGGGAGAACTGAATGGCCCTGCGGATCCCGGAGCAGCGCTTGCACTCGCGGCCGGGTTTCGGTAGGCTGAGTCGCTTTCGCGGACCGGACGGAGACGCCATTCGTGCGCAAACGACGCATCGTCATCACCATGGGGGACCCCGCAGGGGTCGGCCCCGAGATCATCGCCCGCGCCCTTGCCGACGAACGCGCGCGGGACCTGGCCGAGTGGGTCGTGCTCGGTAACCGCCGCGTGATGGAGGAGGCCTGCCGCGTCACCGGCGTCCCCTTCGCGTTCCAGGTACAGAAAAGGGACGATCTCGCCTTCGGACCCGACCCGGTGCTCGTGGAGGTCGACCGGATGGGCGAGGCGCCGCTGTTGTGGGGGGCGTGGTCGGCGCGCACGGGCCGGGCCGCCCTGGCCTACATCGTTCACGCGGTCAATCTCTGCGTCAAGGAACGCGCCGACGGCATGGTCACCGCCCCGATCTGCAAGGCCGCGATCCAGAAGACGGGCTGCAAGTACCCGGGCCACACCGAGTTCATCGCCGACATGACCGGCGCGGAAAAGGTGGTGATGATGCTCATCGGCGGGGGGCTCCGCGTGGCCCTGGTGACCATCCACACGCCGCTGGCGATGGTGCCGCAGCTCGCCACGCGCGGCGAGATCTTCGGCACGCTCATGGTCACGCACCGGGAGCTCCGCGAGAGCTTCGGCATCGCCCGGCCGCGCCTGGGCGTGCTCGGCCTCAACCCGCACGCCGGGGAGAGCGGTCTCTTCGGCGAGGAGGAAACGCGGCACATCCTGCCCGCCATGGAGAAGGCCACCCGCGACGGCGTCACCGCCGTCGGTCCCCTGCCGGCCGACACCGCGTTCCACCGGATGCTGCAGGGCGAGTTCGACGCCCTCGTCGCCATGTACCACGACCAGGGCCTCGGCCCGCTCAAGACGCTCGCCTTCGACAGCGGCGTCAATGTCACCCTGGGCCTGCCGATTGTCCGCACGTCCGTGGATCACGGCACCGCCTTCGACATCGCCGGCAAGGGCACCGCCAGCGAACAGTCGCTCCTGGCCGCGATGGAAACCGCGGTCGAGATGGCCCGCATCCGCAACCTCGGCGCCCCGCCGACCTGACCGGGAGACCCGCCATGGCATCCCCCGGCGCGCGCGGGCGCCGCATGCAGCACCTGCAGACGCGGTTCGCCGAGTACGGCATCCGTCCCAACCGGCGGCTGGGGCAGAACTTCCTGCTCGACCGCAACGCCGTCCTGGCCATCTGCCGTGACGCCGAGGTGTTCGCGCTCGACACGGTGCTGGAGATCGGCCCGGGCAGCGGACTGTTGACCACCGCGCTGGCCGCGACGGGCGCCGCCGTCCTCTCGGTCGAGATCGACCGCGCGCTCGCCGCCCTCGTCCGGAACGAGACCGCTGCCCACCCCAACGTGGAGATCCGCGAGGGCGACATCCTGGCCGGCAAGCACGCGCTCGACCCGGCCGTCCTCGACCGCATCGCCGCCATCCACGCCGACCGGCCCGGCGGCAGCCTTCTCTGCGTCAGCAACCTGCCCTACTGCATCGCCAGCCCGTTCGTGGCCAACCTCTGCCAGAACGGGCTGCCGTGGGCGCGTGCCGTCTTCCTGGTACAGCGCGAGGAAGCCGAGCGTTTTGCGGCCGATCCCGGCACGGGGCAGTATGGCAGCCTGTCGGTGGTGAGCCAGCTCGCTGCCGACGAGGTACGCGTGCTCCGCAGCATGCCGCCGACCGTCTTCTGGCCGCGTCCACGCGTGCAGAGCAGTGTCGTGCGGCTTCGCTTCCGGTCGCCCGAGATCCGCACGGCGGTGCCGTGGCGGGCGCTCCGGCGGGTCACCAGCGCCATCTTCGCCGCCCGCCGCAAAAAGCTCCGCAACGCGCTCGCCGCCCTCTATCCGAAAGGAGAAAGCGGTGCGGCGGATGCGCTGCTCGCCCGGGCCGGCTTCAGCCCTGATCGCCGCGGCGAGACCCTCTCTCCCGACGAGCTGGTCAGCCTTGCCGAAACTGCTGTAGAAACCGGCGTCCTCCCCCCCGACGACGACGAAGCCTGACGCCCCGGGGGGTCGATCCCGGTGGACCGTCTTTCCGAAATGCAATGCGCACTTGTTTGCCGCTTCCCCATGGCACCCCCATCCCGCGAGCAACTGGCCAAACATCGAAAAAGGCACCGGGAATCCCCGGCGCCTTTGCAGGCCCCTCGCACGAAGGCTCCACTCCATCCCGGTTCGCTCAGCCTTCCGTTTCGGTCAGGAGCGCATAGAGGAGGAGAAAGCGGTGCGCCCGGGCCCATTCGCCCGGTTCCCCGCCGCCGCACCAGGCTTCCTGCACCCGGGCCAGCTCGCGGCAGACGTCGAGGAAGTCCTCGTACGCGAGTTCGTCCAGGGCCCGCTTGCCGTAGAGCGGAACGACCCCGGCCAGCGCGCGCGTGAACGCGGTGTTGCGGATGGCAAAGCGCTGCGGCTTGACGGCGGTGAGGAGCGCGGTGATGGCCACCACCCCGGCCTGGGGAATCTTGGCGGCGCGGAACTTGGCCGCGAAGTCCCCTTTCGCTTCCATGAGGCGGCGGAGCGCCTCCACGATGCGTTCTGCGTCGTTGGCCTTGCCGAGCTTGGCCAGGCTGATGAGCGCGCCGGGCGCGGTGAGCCCGCCCAGGCGGGCGTACACCTCGGCGGGGGGCATCTCCGCCAGGGCCCCGGGCGCCAGCACCTCCCGCGCGTGCGCGTGGAGCGCACCGACCCAGGCGAAACGATCCTGCAGGTCCGGCCCCGGCGAAGCGCCGTAGCGCTGCTCCAGAAAGCCCCGGTACGCGTCGGTCCAGTCCGCCACCCTCGGGCCTCCGTCCGTCGTCCAACGAAAACCGCCCTGCCGGCACGGTGACCGGCAGGGCGGACGCGATTGGTTGCCCCCCAGGGATTCGAACCCCGACTGCCTGATCCAGAGTCAGGTGTCCTACCGTTAGACGAAGGGGCAGCGTCGTCTGTCGAAGGCAGCGCCTCCACCGGGAATCATAAACCCCGAACGCGACTTGTCAACCGGGAATCTGGAAGCGTTGGCAGGCGTCAACTCCGTCCGGATCGGGCGATCCCGGCCGGAGAGCTACTGCGCGCCGACGGTGACCAGGTTCAGCGTCACCTGCAGGCTGGCCTGCTCGAAGCGGCGGGCCTGTTCCTTGCTGACCAGCACCGACAGGGAGCGCTCCTGCCCCTCGGCCTGCTGCGAGAGGTCGACCAGCGACCCGAAGTAGATGCTGAAGATACGGCTGACGCCGGTCAGGTCCACCACCAGCTTGCTGCGGGGCGACAGGAGCAGCTCCTGCACGTGTTGCGCGAATTCGCGCCGCGCCTCCAGGCCGAGCTCGCCACGGATCCGCAGCACCGCAATGTCGCGACTCTCCACATCCTCGACCGTGAATTCCGTGGGCATGCCCGTCCCTCCGCTGCACAACTCCGGTCCGGGTCGAATCATCGCCGCGCCGCTCGTCCCCGGGTGGGGAGAGGCGATGCCGCCGTAAGGGGATTCTGCCCGGAACGACGTTACGATAGGCGATGGCGGCGGGTCTGTCAATTTGAAAAGGTTGCATTCCCGCCCGCGGTGCGGCAGGAACAAGCTGAGGACCAAAATCGAACGGCTCTTTGGTTTTGCCAAGAAGCGGCTCAAGATGGAACAGCTGCTGACACGCGGCACAGCGGCGGTGCTGGGCCGCGTGCGGAAGTTCATGGCCGTGATCCACATGATCGCGAATGTGAATGGCGCCTACTTCGGCTTCTGACAGGCGCCAATGTGGCCAGCCGCAGACGGATTTCAAAGAGACAGCGGGGATGGTCTGCCGGGCCAGAGGGGAAAGCGCCGAACTCGTGGTCCTACAGGCCAGTCGCGAGACGAAATGAGTTGACAACGCCGCGGTTCGAGGCGATGATATAGACCGTGGGAGGGCCAGGATAGCCCGATGTGACAAAATCTGCCATCAGCCTTGGGGGCTGAGCCAATTATTGCGAATGCTGGCACAAAGGCAGAGAACGACATGGACGGCAAACCGAATGTGCTCTTTATCGCGGTGGATGATCTGCGCCCCTTCCTCGGCTGCTACGGCGACGTCAACGCCCATACGCCGAACATCGATCGCCTGGCCGAGCGCGGCGTTCTCTTCACCAATGCCATGTGCACCGCCCCGGCGTGCGGGCCCTCCCGCGCGGCGCTGATGACCGGGCGCTTTCCCACCCAAACAGGCGTCTACGGCTTTCAAGATTGGGCGGGTCTGGAAGAGTACGCCGCGCTGGTGACCTTGCCGGAGTACTTCCGCCAGCACGGGTACGAAACCTTCGGCGCCGGCAAGATTCATCACAGCTCCTTGCGCGTGGCCTCCTACACCGAAGCGGCGGTGGCCATCAACAAGGATTCGGAGAACCCCGACCCGGCGGTGATGATTCCCCGGGCGGATCGCGAATGGTCGGTCAATCACGTGGGCGCGGTGCGCCAGGCGCCATACAACCACAAGCCCTGCTACGCCGACAGCATCTACTGGGGCGCGTCCACCCAAGAATCCCCGCCCCTCGAAGAGGTCTCGCCCCCCAAGGACACAATGGTCTCCGGTCCTTCTGATGACGAGGTGATGGACTGCCAGGACGGCGTGACCGCCCGCTTCGGCGTCGACATCCTCAAGCAGACCCACGAGAAGCCCTTCTTCCTCGCCACCGGCTTCGTGCGGCCCCATCTGCCCTTCATCGCGCCACGCCAGTACTTCGAGCACTATCCGCTGGAAGACCTCAAGCTCCATCCGGTCAAGGACGACGACTTGGCCGACCAGCCCTGGGCGGCGCGGCGTTGCGCCCGCGTCTGGGACGACATCAACGTGCGCAGCCACGGCCCGACTGGGCGCGCGCGCGTGGTGCAGGCCTACTACGCCTGCGCCTCCTTCCTCGACGACATGGTAGGCATGGTGCTCGACGCGCTGGAGGAGAGCCCCTACGCGGACAACACCATTGTCGCCTTCTGGTCCGACCACGGCTGGCACCTGGGAGAGAAACGCACCTGGCGCAAATTCACTCTCTGGGAGGAGTCGGCCCGCACGCCCATGATTATCTACGACCCCCGCCGCAAGCAGTCGGCGGGCAAGGCGTGCCCGCGCCCGGTGGGGCTCATCGATCTCTACCCCACCTTGACGGACCTGTGCGGACTGCCCGTGCCGGACGGCCTGGACGGCACATCACTGCGGCCGCTGCTGGACGATCCCGACGCCGATAGCCCCGATCTGCGCGCGCCCGAGTTCACCATGCAGGGCCCCGGTAACTACAGCTTGCGCGACGAGACCTGGCGCTACACGCGCTACTTCGACGGCGGCGAAGAGCTTTTCAACCACCAGGACGATCCCTACGAGTGGACCAACCTGGCCGGCGACCCGGCGTACACGCAGGTAAAGGAGCGCTTCGCCAACCTGATGCCTGTGGAACAGGCCCCCTCGCTGGAGCCACTCAATCTCCACTGTTGGGCCGACCTGGATAAGGACGACATGGAACAATGGCGCACCGACGTCTGGCCCCAGTGGCTGAAGCACGCCGTGCCGCCGATTGTGT
>CAZKKD010000228.1:0-7023 GCA_964553265.1 uncultured Planctomycetales bacterium
ACTTGAACGTGGAATGCTGCACGAGTCGGGAGACTACGGGGAGCTGAAGACGGGGGGGACGACGCTCTCGTTCTCCTCGCGCCGGCTGATGGCCCAGCTCGGAAAGACGCCGGGCCGGGCCGACCCGGCGGCCCCGGTCTTCGAGATCGCGTTCGAAACCGATGATGTCGCCACCGCCCTGGCGCAGGCCGAAGCGGCCGGGGCGAATGTTGTGCAGGGGGTCCGCGACGAGCCGTGGGGCCAGACCACGGCCTACGTGACGGACCCGAACGGCATCCTGGTCGAGATCTGCACCCCGGTCGGCGGTACGCCCTGATTGGCGCGGTTTCTGTCGGTTGTCCAGCAGATCCTGTTGACGGAGGGGCTTCCCTGATGTATCCTTGATGGGGAGACAATAAGGAGATAGTGATGTCCTACTGCCCGGTCAAGGATCTCAAGAAAACGCGTGCGCTCTGGGCCCGGTTGGAGGCGGAGCGGGAACTGGTGATCACGAAGGACGGCCAGCCGCGCGCCATCCTGATCGGGATCGAGCCGGACGAACTGGACTCGGCGCTGGGCGAGATCCGGCGCGCGCTCTTCAGCGCTGCGGTGGAGCGGGTGCGTGGGCGCGCCGTCTCCGGCGCAACGGGTTCGGCGAACGCGGAAGCCGCCGTCGAGGCCGCTGTCCGGGGCAGCCGGGCGGACCGCGCGTGATTGCGGTGCTCGACACCAACGTCCTCGTCTCGGGGATGATCAACCCGTCGGGACCGCCCGGGCGGCTGGTGGACCTGCTCCGCGCTGGGGCGCTGTTCCCCGCTGTGGACGACCGGATCCTGGCGGAGTATGCGGCTGTCCTGCGCCGGCCCGAACTCGCGACCTGGTTCCGGGCGTCGGACGTGGAGCATGTGCTCGATTACCTGCGCGGGAACAGCCGCCGCGTCCTCGCCACCCGCACCATCCGTGCCCTTCCCGACCCGACGGACGCCCCCTTCCTGGAGGTAGCCCTTGCGGCGGAGGCTCCGCTCGTGACCGGGAACGCCAGGCACTTTCCGCCGGACTGCCGCCACGGGGCCGAGGTGATTGCCCCGGCGGACTGGCTGGCCCGGTACGCGTCGGCGTAGCGGGGCCGTCAGGTGCGGACGCGCCGCCGCCGCGAGCGGAAAGACCGATGGGGTGGACATCCGCCCGTCACACGAAGCGGATGTCGGGGACGGCGCCGTTGCTGAGGGCGGCGTGGATGCGGTCCCAGAATTCGTCCTGGTAGGCGCGGCAGGTATAGAGGCCGATGAGGCTGGCGGTGAGGGTCTCGGTCCCGCGGGCGCGTTCGAGGCGTTGGCCCTGGAGGCGCCGGCCGAGATCGACGTAGACCTCCGCCAGCTTCTTCGGCCGGGCGTCGTGGGTGAAGATGCCGCCGTGGTTGCTGATGTCGCAGGCCTCGGGCATGTCCATCAGCGGCCAGTTGACGAAGCCGTTGACGTGCGGAACGAGCGCGTCGGTGAGGGCGCGGGTGTAGTCGCGGTGCTCCTCCTCGCTGCGGTGGGGCAGGTCGCAGAGGAAGCGCGACGCCCCGCCGCCGTACCAGCCGTACTCCTGCACGACCACGGGCTTGTTGTACCAGTCCAGCCGCGCCATCCCGATGCAGGCGTTCAGCCAGTAGCGCAGCGGTTCGCCGCCGTCGAGGGGGTCGCCCCGGCCGCCGGGGACGCACTGCCAGGCGGGGTAGGGGTGGAAGGTGACGAAGTCGAAGAGATCCTCCACCCGGAGGTTGTGGAAGCCGTTGGCGAGCCAGAGGTCCATGTCCGGCGAGAGCCAGCCGTTGTTGCCGCTGACGATCATGTGCCCGGGTGCGACGGCGCGGATCACCTCGCACTGCCGCTTGCACCAGTCGTAACCGCGCTCGTTGAGGTAGCAGCGGAAGTCGTACGCTCGCAGGTCCCACGGCGCTTCCTCGAAGGTGATCGAGCCGGGCACATCGGCGAAGGCGGGGTACGCGGCGCCGTAGAGGCGGTTCATCCGCTCGACGGCGCCGTACTTCGCTTCGAGCCAGGCGGGCCAGCGGTCCTTCAGCATCGCCTCGATGCGATCCTCGTCGCCGGCCCCGGGGGCGACCATGTGCGGCTTCTTGTCGTAGAGGAGCTCGTTGCGGAGGTCCCACGCCCAGATGGCGGGGTGGCCGGCGTAGTGCCCGGCGAAGGCCTCCCAGAAGGCACAGCTCTCGTCCAGCGCGCGGCCGTGGTCGGCGAGGCGCTCCTGGTCGAACCAGTCGTTCCCGCCGAGGTAGCCGCCCACCGGCATGAGGTAGACGCCGTACTGTTCCGCGAGCCCGATGAAGGTGTCCCAGTGGCGCATTCCCTCGGCGCGGAGGCCGGCGGCGGGGTCGAAGACGTGATTGACGCCGATGGCCTGGCGCAGGCAGTTGAGGCCCAGCTCCGCCATCGCGGCGAAGCGGCGCTCGCAGTCCGCGGCGTCGAACGCGTCAAAGAGCGTCCCCTGGCCGGGGTGGACATCGTTCAGCATGTTGCCGCCGAGGGGGGTGATCGGTTCGCCGGCGCCGGCGAGTTCGAAATTCCAGTGATCCGCGGCGACGCGCACGGGCTTCATGGACATGGGAGGCGCCTTTCCTGGTTGCGGGGTTGCGGGTTGAAGGGGGGCATTGTTCGGCTGCCCGCCCGGTCTGCCGGCAGCTTAGCGCGAACGACCGGGCGCGCAATGCCGAAAACGAAAGGGATGCGGATTTCCGCAGGGGACGTCTGCTGGCAGCGATGACGGCTCGGGCAAGGAATCCCCTTCGCAAGGCACGGTGTATCGTCGGGCAACTTTTTCCTTTTGACACCGCCCCGACACGTGCTAAGTATAAGGTGATGGATTTGCGGCGGTTGCCGTGGATCCAGAGTTGCGGTGTGGGGGGTGCGCCGGAGGCTGCGGATGTTTGAGCCGAGAACGTATCGCAAGTTCATGACCGCCAGCGACTTGGAGACCTTCGAGGTCCGCGTGGAGGAGACCGACCTCCAGATCGCGGCCGAGCGGGATCTGTCGGGCGCGGCGCTGTCGGCCATCCACCGGATCCGCGGCATGCTGGAGCACTTTCTGGAAGGGCACCCGAAGTTCGGGACCACCCTGGACCCGTTCCCCGAATGCAACCGCTCCTGGCCGCGCGAGATCCAGGCGATGATCCGCGCCGGACGGGCGGCCGGGACCGGGCCGATGTCGGCCGTGGCGGGCTGCGTGGCCGAGTACGTCGGCAAGGCGCTCCTCGGGGAAACGGAGCAGGTGATTGTCGAAAACGGCGGGGACCTGTTCCTCGTCAGCAACGTGGAACGGACGCTGGCCATCTATGCGGGGGACGACAACCCGCTCAGCATGCAGCGGGGCCTGCGCATCCGGCCGGAACTGACGCCGCTGGGCATCTGCACGAGCTCGGGCACGGTGGGCCACAGCCTGTCGCTGGGCCTGGCCGACGCGGCGGTGGTGCTGGCCGAAGACACCGCGCTCGCCGACGCGGTGGCCACCTCGACGGGGAACATGGTGGCCCGGCGCGAAGACGTGGATCCGGCGCTGGACTGGGCGCTCTCGGTGCCGGGGGTGCTGGGCTGCGCGGTGGTGCTGGGCGAGACGCTGGGCGCCCGCGGCGACGGCATCGACCTCGTCGAGCTATAGCGCTCCGCCCCCTTCCGCTGCCGGAGAAGGCTGCGCCTGCCCGGCAAACCAAAAGACACGCAGAGTCGGGAGAGGGACGCATGGGGAAGGTGATTCTCGCGTTCGTGGCCGGTGCGATTGTCGGCAGCGGCCTCACCATCGGGATCGCCGTAACGGTCTGGTTCTCCGGGGTGCTGGAGGATCCGGAAGGGATGGCGATCCGGTGCTCCTATCCGGAGAAGGCGGTGGTCGGGCAGCCGTTTGCGCTGGAGGTGACGGTGGAGAACGAGCGGGCGGACGAGCCGATCCGCGTCTCCTCCATCGACATCGCCCAGGGATTGCTGGACGGCCTGGTGGTCGAAGCAAGCGATCCGCCGCACGCGTCGGCGATGACGCTGCCGCTGGAGCAGGGCTGCAGCTACGGGTACGACGAGGAGATTCCGACCGGGGGGAGCCGCACCTTCGTCTTCACGATGCGCCCGGCCGCCACGGGCATGGCCCACGGCGACATCGACGTCTGCGAAGGGGATCGCTTCAAGACGACGGTGGCGCAGATCTACATCCGCCCGGCGGACGACGCTGACGGTCCCTGAGCCGTTTTCGCAGAAGCCGGCACAATTCGACAACAGATTCCCAGGCCGATCCCGCTGAAGCCTGCAGTCCGGGGGCGGCATGAGTGCGCCTGTCGTGGCGGCGGGACGGGTCAGTCCGCGTCGGGGCCCTGGGTGTGGTCGAGGAGGGCGGGGCCCGCGTCGGCGGTGCGCCGGGCGTGGAGGTGGACGAGTTCGAGGGCGGCTTCCTCCAGGCGCTTGCGGGCGCCGTCGAGCTCGGCCTCGAGTTCGCGGGCGCGCTGCTCCAGCATCTGGATGCGTTCGGCCTGGGCGGTGCGGGCGCCTTCGTGGCGGGCGACCTCGTCCTGGAGGGTCTGTTCGCGCTCCTGGGTCTCGGCGTGCTCGGTCCGCAGGCGGTCGAGCTGCTCGCGGAGGGAGCGGATTTCCTGCCGGCTGGCGGCGAGCCCTTCGAGGCGGACGTTGTCCTCCTGGCGGCGGGCGTGGAGCTGGGCGATCTCTTCCTGCAGCACGCGGCGGGCGTCGCGGAGTTCGTTGATGCGGCTGTCGCGCTCCTGCAGCTCGCGCGTGTAGCGGTCGCGCAGGCGGGCGAGGCTCTCCTCGGTTTCGCCGAACATGCGCCGGAGGGCGTCGCGTTCGCGTTCCAGGGCGTCCCGGCGGGTTTCGGCCTCGGTCTTCTGTTCTTCGAGCAGGTCGCGCTCGCGGGTGGTGCGGTCGAGCGCCTCGCGCAGTTCGCCGGCGGTTTCCTCGAGAAGGGCGAGGTCGCGCTCGGCCTGGCGGGCCTTCTGCCGCCACTCGTGGTTTTCCTGCCGCAGGCGGCTGACGTGATCGAAGATGGCGCTGTCCTGCTCGTTCCGTTCCTGCAGGCGCTGGACCTCGTTCTGCAGTTGGCGCTGGCGTTCGCGGGCTTCGGCGACGAGGCGTTCCTGTTCGGCGGCTTCGGCGCGGGCGGCGCCGAGTTCGCGGCGGAGACGCTCGGCGTCGTGCTGGGCGCCGGCGACGGCCGACTGGAGGCGCTCGGCCTCCTGGCGGAGATCCTCGACCTGCTGATCGGCGGCCTGGATCTGCTCGCGCAGTTTGCGCTCGGCGTTCTGGAGGGTGAGGACGGCCTGTTCGCGGTCGGCGAGTTCGCGGCGGAGCTCGTCGTTGCTGCGCCGGAGGCGCGCCGCGTCGTCGAGGACGACGGTGTCCTGCTGGAGGCGGGTCTGGAGGTCCTGGATCTCGGCTTCGAGCGCTTCGCAGTAGCGGCGCAGTTCGGCGATGGGGCGGTGCGGTTCGCCGTCGGTGTCCGCCTCGGCGGGGGCGCCCTGCTCGCTGAGGTAGCGGCCGGCCACGGTGCGGGCGCGGTCGAGCAGGCCCTTGAGCGCGGCGGCGTCCTGTTCGATGGACGGCGCGGCGTCGTCCGCGGGCGATTCGGTCCGGTCGGCGTTCGGGTCGTTCGGCGAATCCGTCATGACTCCCATTCCTCATGCAACGCACGTGCGGGCGGTTTCGGACTCCGTCGGCGGCCGGGACCGGTCCGCCGGCTGCGCCGGTGCGGCCAGCGGCGGTGCGGATTCGGCCATGGTTGACGCGACGATTATATGAGAATCGGTCCGCCGTGACACCGAAAAAATGCGACAGACCGGAGGCGGGACGGCTAAGCTGCCTGCAGGAAGTCTTTGGACGTTCAGAGCTTCAGCGGTGGTCTGCATCGAGGCGCCGCGAGGAAGCGATGCGGATCCATCGGTGACGAGCGGCAACGAAGAGGCGGGCCGCCGCTGAAGCTCCCTGCGGGCCAGCCGTCGACGGGGCGTCTGCGTCGTCCCTCGCTGTAACCGATGGGAAAACATCGCTTTTCGCTCGCTCCTCGCATCCACCCCGTCGACGGCCGGCTGAACGTCCAAATACTTTCTGCAGGCAGCTTAGCGCCTGCCGGCCCGGGGCCGGGGTCAGCCTCCGGCAGGGGCCGGGGTTGCGGGCGCGGCGGGCTGGAGCGGGCGGAGTTCACCGCCGGTTTCCGGGGTCGTGTAGGGGTGGAGAATGGGCAGCGCGCCGACCGGGAGGACCGGGCGGGGCAGGGGGGCTTCGCGGCCGGCGGTTCGGGACGGGGCGGCCCAGTCGGGGGCGGCGTAGCGGTCGGCGCCGAGATTGGCCTGCTGGAGCGAGAACCAGTCCTCGGCATTCGGCCGGAAAGCGAACCATTCGGCCGGCGGATCGGCAGCGGTGATCGGGAGACTCTCCGCCGGCAGGCCGAGGGCGTGCCAGAGGCGGGCGCGGGTGGCCTGGAGGGCGGCGAGCGCCTCGAACTGCCGGGTGCGGGCGCGGAGGGTCCGCAGGCGCTGTTCGAGAAGCGCCTGGTCGACGGGGGCGTCGGGGGCGCGGTCGCGCAGGAGCGCGTCGAGGATCTGGCGGTTGGTGTGGCCGATGGCCCGGTTGAGGCGGAGCGCTTCGCGCTGGCGGTGATGCTCCAGGAGCGCGAGGTGGACCCGGGCCAGGATGCCGACGGCGAGGGAGATGCGCTCCTGCCGGACGAGCGCGGCCCGCCGTTCGGCGCTGGCCCGCTGGCGCAGGCGGGAGGGGATGTTGAGGAGGTCCCAGGCGATGCGCGCCCCGACCTGGTGCCACTCCGGATCGGCGGGGCACGGGCCGTCGGTGGTGTTGGCCGACCAGAAGCGGGTGGGGTTGGCGAACATGGCGGCGATGGAAGCCCGGGCCTCCTTGCCGAGGATCCCCCCCCCCCCGTCCTCGGCCCAGAGCCCCGGCCGGTGCCGGCGGGCCACCGCCCCCCGCCCCAGCCGGGCCACCTCCCGGGGCGCCGGCCGGGCGTCGCGTACTGCCCGGTCGACGCCGCAGTAGC
>CAZKKD010000229.1:0-7002 GCA_964553265.1 uncultured Planctomycetales bacterium
CGTCGTCGCCGGAGCCGCCCGCATCGGCCCCGTCCGCCGAGGCGACGCAGGCCGGGCCGGAGGGCGGCAGCCAGGCGGCCTCCGCGGCGGCGCGTCCCGAACCGGAGAGCCCGCCCGCCGCTTCGCCGGAAGGAGAGCCCGCCATCCCGGCCGGGCATGCGGCGGCGGAGACGACGGCAGCGGCGACGGCGACGGCGGTGGCCGAGCCGCAGGCGCTCACGCTCGAACTCGTGCAGGAGCGCTGGCCCGAGATCCGCGACGCGGTGAACGACAACTTTCCGCCCGACAGCCAGTACGTCCACGACATCGCGCCGGTCGCGGTGGACGACGGGCGCATCACGCTCGAACTGCCCGGCGGCAGCGTCTTCCTGCAGGAGCAGCTGGAGGAGCCGGAGCGGCGCGACCGCATCGCCGGCGTCTTCGGCCGGGTGCTCGGCGGGGGGGTGCGCCTGCACTTCGTGCAGGGCCGCGAGCGCAAGGCGGCCCGCCGGTCCAGCCGCGCGGTGCTGGGCGACCCGGTGGTGCAGCAGATCCTCGACCGCTTCGACGGGCAGGTGGTCAACATCGAAGACTGACCCGCGACGGGGGCCGGCATGGCGCATCGCTTCTGGGGTGAACTCCGGGCCATCTTTCGCGAAGAGGCCAGCCTGACCGAGCTGCTCGACCCGTCCAAGGCCGGCGCGCGCATCCACGTCTACCTCCTGCTCCTGCGCGAAATGGTGCGCTCGATCCGCAGCGACCAGGCCTTCACCCTCGCCTCGGCGCTGGCGTACAAGACGCTGGTGGCGACGGTTCCGGTGCTGGCGATCAGCTTCTCGATGGTGGCGCTCCTCGACCAGGGCGGGGGCGCGGAGTCGACCTACAGCGAGGAGTTTCTCCAGAGCCTTCTGAACCGCATCCCCCGTTTTGCGGGGCGCGAAGACTTCATCGACTCGATCCGCACCGTGGCGGACCAGGCGCGCCTCATCCTCGGCATCAGTTTTCCGGTGCTCTTCTTCACCGCGTTTTCGCTCTTCTCGTCGGTGGAGAGCGCCTTCAACATGATCTGGCAGGTCACCGAGCGCCGCCCCATCATCAGCCGCCTCGGCGCGTTTTTCAGCACCATGCTGGTGGTGCCGATTCTCATGACGCTCTCGGTCTACCTCACCGCGCACCTGGTCCACGCCGCCGAGCGCCTGGAGCAGGGCCTCCCGATCATCAGCACCTCCGCCCCCGAAGGGCCCGGGACTGCAAACGGGGCGCCGGCGCCGGAGCGCCCGGCCGGGCCGGACGCGGAGCGCCTGGACGCCGCGGCGCCGGGGACGGAGTCCGCCCCTTCCGCATCGATCCCGGATCCGTCGAGGACGGCGGAACCGGATCCGGGGGACGGGAGCGGGGGCGGAGTGCTCCGGGGGATGGTCCTGGTGGTCAGTTCCACGCTCATGACCGTGCTGGCGATGGTGGCGCTCTACTACCTCGTCCCCTACACGCCGGTGCAGCTCCGCGCGGCGCTGGTGGGGGGCATTCTCTGCGGGGTGGGGCTGGAGGTGTGCAAGTACGGGTTCCAGTCCTTCGCCGTCATGGTGGGCGAGAACTACACGAAGATCTACGGCCCGCTGCTGGCGTTGCCGTTTGTCCTGCTCTGGGTCTACCTGGTCTGGGTCCTCATCCTCGTCGGCGCGGAGGTGGCGTTCGTTTCGCAGAACTTCCGCGACCTCGCCGCCCGCGCCGAGATGGAAAAGCGCGGCATCCGCAGCCGGCTCTACGTGGCGGTGCGGACGGTCCTGACCGCGAGCGACCTCTTCCACCGCGGCGAAAACCCGGAGAAGCTCATCGACCGCGTCTCCGCCGAGGTGCGCCTGCCGCCGTACATGATCCGCGAGGTGGTGCTGACGCTGGTGCGGCGGGGCGTGCTGCGGCGCACCGTTCCGGACGAGGACGCGTACGTGCCCGGGCGCGACATCCATGCGCTCACGGTGGAGGACGCCGTCGCGGCCGCGTCCGGCGATTCGCTCGACGTGCCGGACGAGCCGGAGGACGGGGCGCAGCGCTACCTGGACGCCCTCTTCGCCCGCGCCCGGACCGCGCAGGCGGAGGTGCTCGGGACGCTCTCCTTTGCCGAGCTGGTGGAAGCGACCGGCTACCGCCAGGACAACGAACCGACCGAGTGGGCCGAGCTCTCCGCGTCGCCCGCCCCCGAAGAGAGCGACACCGAATCCCCCGACGAGGAAGCCGGGGACGACGACGCTTTCCACCGCGAGAAAGGAACCGACGATCATGGATCTGGGTGAGATGATGAAGAACCTGCCCGGCATGATGGGCAAGGTCAAGGAGATGCAGGGCCGCATGGCCGAGGTGCGCGCCGAGGGCAGCGCCGGCGGCGGGATGGTGACCGCAACGGTCAACGGGGCCGGCGAGCTGATCGGCATCCGCATCAGTCCGGAAGCGGTCGACCCGGAGGAGATCGAACTCCTCGAAGACCTCATCGTCGCCGCCTGCGCCGACGCCAAGAAAAGCGCCGCCGCCGCCATGCAGGAGAAGCTCTCCGAACTGACCGGCGGGCTCGACCTCTCCAGCCTCGGCATCAACCTGCCGGGCATGGGCTGAGGACAGCGCCCCGGAAGTTGGCGACCATTCCCTCTCCCCCTGGGAGGGGGCCAGGGTGAGGGCGGCAAGCTGAGCGGGCGAATGTATTCATCTACTTGCGGGGCGCTGCACTGGGCGCACCGCCCTGCGGCGTCAGCCCCGGGCGAAAGGAAGAGGGAGGATCCGCTTCCTACTCTTCGGGAAGGGTGAAGTAGTAGGGGTCGCCGCCGTAGCCCTTGATCGAGCGGTTGCTCCACGCGGCGCTTCCGTCCATCCGCAGCACGTTCCCGCCCCGCGCATACGGGAAGGTTGCGCTGTGGCGCACATCCCCGCCGAAGTAGCCGCGCCCCGGTCCCCAGTCGAGGTAGCCGATCTCGTCGGCCATGATGTCCCCCGCCAGGATGTCGCTGCTCCGGGTGCGGGTGATAAGCATCCGGTGGGTCGCCGCGGTGTAGCGCGGCCCGGAATAGTTGACCGTGAAGTCCATGAAGCGGAACTGCACCCAGTCGCGGTAGGGCTTGGTCGCCACCTTGTTCTTGATGTCCTGCAGGTCGCCCGAGCTGTTCCACAGGTTGTCCCCGTGGTGGAGCATCAGGACCCGCCGCCCGTCGACGATCCGCTCCGCCGAGGTGTGCGGCGCAATCCCCCCGCCCCAGTAGCCCTGCACGCACTGCTCCGCGCTGAAGCCCGTTTCGCCCGGCGTTCGGCCGTTGAAGCTGGCGGACGGACAGATCCAGGTGTTCCAGTCGCCGGCCGTGTAGTCTTCCGCCAGCGATTCCTGGCAATCGCCCTCCATCCGGGCGGCGAGGTGCTGGTGGATCCCCATGGCGAAGGGGAGCTCGCCCGAGCCCTCGTTCGCGTACATCAGCGTCGCCGTGCCCTGCTGCCCGAGCCGGCTGAGGCACGAGATGCGCCCCGCGCTCAGGAAGGCCCCCTCCAGCGCCGGCAGCAGGAGCGCCGCCAGCACGCTCAGGATGGTGATGACCACCAAAAGCTCCACCAGCGTAAAACCACCCTGCCGCGCGGAGTGTGCGCCGACACAACGCGGGCGTCCCCATCGCGCACCTCGGGTGCGAAGCGGATGGTGCATCACCGGTCTCCTGTCGGAATCAGTCTGCCTGCCAATGCCTTTACGATACACAATGCTTTTCGTCGAGTCAAGCAAAGAAAAGCGTTCAGGCTGTCGGCGCTTGTGGCGCACGGGTGTGCGGGGGCGGAACGTCCCGGCGCAGCGGAGCCGCGCGGGTGCGACGGGGTTGGACCGGGGTCGGACCGGGGTCGGACCGGGGTCGGACCGGGGTCGGACGGCGTTGGGCCCGGGTCGAACAGGGGTGGAGCGGGGTCGAACAGGGGTGGAGCGGGGTGCGTCAGCGTTTGCGCTTCTGCTTGCCGCCCTTGCCCCCGCCCTTGCCCGGCTTCGAACCGAAGCCCGCGCCCGCGGCGGCCGGGGCGGGCTGGTCGCCGTTCTGGGCTTCGTCGCCGGGCTGGTCGAGCCTCTTGCGGAAAAACCAATGCTCCACCAGGGGATAGCCGGCCGAAACCGTGAAGTAGAGCACCAGGCCCGACGGCATCGCGTAAAAGATGAACATGAAGAAAAGCGGCATGAACTTCATCATCTGCTGCTGCTGGGCCATCTGCGGGTCGTCGCTCTTCGGCGTCATCGACTGCTGGAAGAGCTGGAGCGCAACATACAGGATCGGCAACAGGTTAAAGCTGTCCCAACCCACCAGCGGCAGTTCGAAGCCGAAGTGGAAGAGCGCATCGGGTTGCGACAGGTCCTCGATCCAGCCGGGGATGAAGGTGGCCTGCCGGACCGAAAAATCACGCGCAAAGGTGCCGAACAGCGCGATGAAGACCGGGATCTGCACCAGCATCGGCAGGCAGGACCCCCACGGCGAGACCCCGTGCTCGCGCCAGACCTTCATGGTTTCCTGCTGCTGGCGGGCCTTGTCGTCCTTGTACTTTTCGCGGATCTGCTTCATGATCGGCTGGATCTTCTGCATCTTGTGCCCGCTGGCGAGCGCCTTGCGCGTCAGGCCGTGCATGGCGGTCTTGAGCGCCAGCGTCAGCAGGATGATGCAGATCCCGAAGTTGGGGTCGTAGTTGTAGTTCCAGTTGAGCCCCATCGAGAGCAGGCGGCTGATCGGGGCGAAGGTGGACCAGGCGTAACTGACGAGCCCCTGCAGACTTTCGTCAAAGGCCAGCCGCTCGCTCTCCACCGGCCCGCCGTAAAAGAGGAACGACGATTCGCTTGTGTCGCCCGCCGCGACATCCTTCTCCTTGCGCAGCCGCCACGAGAGCGCGGCCGTGTAGGGCTGGTCGCGGACGAAGGGGGCCAGCACCGGCCGTTCGAGGAAGTAGTCGCTCGCAAGGTCCAGCGGGAGATAGTGCGCCTCGTAGGCGGCGGAGCGCTCCGGCTGGTCGGACCGCACCACCGTCGCGAAGAAACGCCCCTTCAGCGCCATCCAGCGGAGCTGTCCGGCCTCGGAACGGACCGGTTCGTCGCGCAGGCCGGCGACGGCCGTGCGCTCCAGTTCGTCCGGCGTCTGGGCGTCCACGCCGGCCGTGTCGATGGCATATTCCAGCACGCCGAAGCGGGTGTCGCGGTCGTCGGGCAGCATGTCCGAGAGCGCGGTGAAGCCCCAGGAGAGGTCGCGCGCTTCCGGCGCCAGGTTCTCGATGCGCACCTCGAGTCGGAACCCATAGGCCAGCTCGGGAGTTAGCGCCGGTTCGCCTTCTTCGCCGCCGCCATCGCCTTCGGCGTCCGTTTCCGGCAACATGGCGGGCGGGAACGTGTAGATCTTGGTGATGCGCCAGCCGTCGACGCCGGTCTGGAAGACAAGCCGCTGCGGCGCGCCCGGGACGGCCTCTCCGGGGAGGGGCGGGGTCTCCACCACGCGGTAGTTGCGCCGGTGGAGGCCGTCGATGTCGTTCAACGTCTCGATGGCCAGCGTCCGCAGGGCGGCGAGCGCTTCAATCCGCCGGTATGCGTCCGGCGCAAAGTGCGCGCGCTCGGGCGGTACCTCGTCGATGAGCGCGAGGGGGACCTCGTGGTCGGTGGTGCGGTAGTAGTCTCGCAGGACGTAGCGGGTGAGCGCTGCGCCGCGGCTGGAGAAGACGGCGTCGTAATGCGGCGTACGGACCTGGATTGTGGCGTCGAATTCCGGTTCGGCTTCGTTCAGGCCGGGCGTGGGGGCCGTGGCGTCGGCGTCGGCCGTGTCCGTGTCCGTGCCGGCGCCGTCCGCGGGTGTCGCGGGGGCGTCCCCGGCCGTGGCGGAGGCGCCCGTGGGCGTGCCGGAGGCCTCCGCGGGCGTGCCGGCGCCGCCTGCGGGCGTCGTGCCGCGTTCCCCGCCGGAGACGGGAGCGTCCGCCGCCTCCGCCGCGTCCGCCGCCTCGGCGGCCGCTTCGCGTTCGGCTGCCTGACGTCTGGCGCGTTCTTCGGCGATGCGGGCCTGTTCGCGCTGTACGGAGAACATCCAGACGGCGGTGATGACGATCATCACCAGCACGGCGATGCGTTGTCGGCTATCCATGTCGGGTCGTTACCTGTCTTCGAGCGTGTCCCGGCCGAGGTAGGTCGGCTGGTCGTCGGGGTCCACCGGGTCCCAGCCGCCGCGGGCGAGGGGGTGACAGCGGCAGATCCGCCACATCCCCTTGCAGAGCCCGCGCCAGAACCCCTTGCGTTCGATGGCCTGGCGCATGTAGGCGCTGCAGGTCGGTTCGTATCGGCACATCGGCGGCAGGATCGGCGAGATCCAGCGCTTGTAGAACGCGATGCAGGCCAGCGCAACGCGCGTCAACGCCCGGCCGATCACGGCGCGATCGCCTGCCAGGCGCGGCGGATGCCTTCGCGGACCGAGCCGACGCGCCGCTCCAAGGCCGGTTCGGCGCCTGGGCCGCGGGCCAGGCCCCCCCGGTCCCCCGGCGGCAGGTCGTCGGCGAGGCGCCGGACCGCGGCGCGCAGGCGGCGCTTCCAGCGGTTGCGCGCGACGGCGTTGCCGAGGCGCTTGGGCGCGATGACGGCCACGCGCGGGGGCGCGTCCGGCGCTTCCCGGGGCAGGGCGCGCACCAGGACATGCCGGCTCCGGCCGACGCCGCCGTCGGCGAAGAGGCGGCCGATGTCGGCGCTCCGGCGCAGTCGCTCCACCCGGGTCCGGCCCTCCATTGCGGCGTTCCTCCGCCACGGAAAGCGTATCAGGGTAGGCCCCGGCCCAACCGGTGTCAAGGGCAAAAGGCGCCGCGCGGGAGGGGCTTGCGGCGGACCGGCCGCCGGTGTGCGGCGCGTGGGGGATGTCGTGCGGTCACGGGCCCGCGTCGGCCTCGGCGGCGGGGCCGAGATCCTGCAGCAGGCGCCGGGCGCGGTTCGCATAGGGCGACCCGGGATGGCGGGCGACGAGGTCGCGGAGCGCGTCGGCCTGGGCGGCCGGATCGTCGCGG
>CAZKKD010000230.1:0-6997 GCA_964553265.1 uncultured Planctomycetales bacterium
GGGGGGGGTGGGGGTTGGGGGGGGGGGGGGTGGGTGGGCGGGCAACGGGCGGTGAGGCGGGTGGCGCCGACGCGCTGGCCTTCGGCGCGGGGGGGGTCGCGTTCGCGTGGCGTGACCGGGACGGGTGGCATGGTGCGGGCTCCTGGCGGTGTGGGGGGACGGGGGGGCGGAACGGCCCCGCCCGGCGGTGGCGGCCGGGCGGGGTCGTGGGGGTGGGCTTCAGTTGCCGGCGCCGGTTCCGCTGCCGTCGGCGGCGGGCGCCGGGGCGCCGGATTTGCGCAGGCGGATGTGGAGCATCCCGTCGCGGATGCGCACCTCCTGCAGGTCGATGCCGTGCTTCTGCCGCAGCGTCTGGAGAAGGGGTGCAATTTGGATTCGGACAAAGCTTTCAAAGCTTTTTGTGGTTGGTTGGCCGGGTTTGACTAGGTTCGTCCAGTTCTTCTCGCCCACCTGCATGCGGTCGGCCGAGAGCTTGAGTGCCGTCGGCGAATACGTCACGCGTCCGCCCTCCATGACGAGGTTGAAGTAGCGCGTCTCGCCGTCCACCTCGCGGGCCACCGAGATCCGCAGATCCATGTGGTCGGCCTGGCTGGAGGCGTCCAGCACCTGGATCTTGCCGTTCCGGTCCTGCAGGATGCGGCCGAGCGTGTTGCTCTGTGTCGAGGTAAGCGAGAGCTGCACGGTCTCGCCGTCCTCGTAGGCGGCCTGCTTCGTCTCCAGCAGCGTCTTCGCTTCGGTGCGCTGCTCCTCGGTGGGGGAGAAGGTCGCCGCCGGCAGCGGGTCCGGCGCCGCGAGGCTGTCCTTGAGCCAGCCCGAGGCGTAGAGGCTTGCGCCGACCACCCCGGCCACCAGCAGGCAGCCGCACCCGCCGCAACCGCCGCAGGCGTAGAGCCAGAGGTTGTTCTTCTTCGGCGCTTCCTCGCCGGGAAAGACGTCCTGTCCGTCGGGTTGGGCGGTCATGCGCGGTCTCCTTCCGTGGTCGGGCCCGTCGCCGGCGCGGCGCGGGCGGCCTCAGCATCCGCACCCCGGATGCGGCGGAACAGCTCGTGCGTAAGGGTGTCCAGTCCGTTCCCTGTGGCGGCGCTCACGCGCAGGATGGGCGCCCCGAGGGCTTTCTCCAGGCGGTCGGCGTGGGCGGCCGCGTCCGGCAGGTCGGTCTTGTTCCCGATCACCACCGTCGGTCGGGTGGCCAGTTCGGCGGAGAAGCCGGCCAGTTCGTCCCGGATGATGCGGTACTGCTCCACCGGGTCGGTCCCGTCCAGGGGGGCGAGGTCGACGACATGCGCCAGGACGCGGGTCCGCTCGATGTGGCGCAGGAACTCGTGCCCCAGGCCGGCGCCGTCCTTTGCGCCCTCGATGAGCCCGGGAATATCGGCGAGGACCAGCGTCTCGGGGCCCGGGCCGGAGACGATGCCGAGCTGCGGGACGAGCGTGGTGAAGGGGTAGTCGGCGATCTTCGGCGTCGCGGCCGAGAGGCGGGCCAGGATCGTGCTCTTCCCCGCGTTCGGCAGGCCCACCAGGCCGACGTCGGCGATGAGTTTCAGCTCCAGGTCGAGTGTCCGGGCTTCGCCGGGTTCGCCGGGGGTGTACTCGCGCGGGGTCTGGTGGGTGGCGGTGGCGAAGCTCTTGTTGCCGCGTCCGCCCCGGCCGCCGCGGGCCACCACCGCGTCCTCCCCGTCGTCGGTCAGGTCGGCCAGGAGCTCTCCCGTCTCCGCGTCGCGGACCAGCGTCCCCTGCGGCACGCGGACGATGCGGTCGTCGGCCGAGGCGCCGGTGCGGTTGCGGCCCATGCCGGGCTGGCCGTTGCGGGCGCGATAGTCGCGGATGTGGCGCAGGTCCAGGAGGGTGTTGCGGTTCCGGTCGGCCCGGAGGACGACCGAGCCCCCGTCGCCGCCGTTGCCGCCGTCGGGTCCGCCCCGGGGGACGAACTTCTCCCGGCGGAACGAGACGCACCCGTCTCCGCCCTTGCCCGCCTGTACCGTGATCTGCACTTCGTCGACAAACATGGTGCGACCAGTATGCCGGCGGAGAGCGGTTTGCGCAAGCCCCAGCCCGAAATGTGCTGGGTCGTTCGGTTCTCCCTCTCCCTCTGGGAGAGGGCTGGGGTGAGGGCCGGACTGCGAAAATTCCCTCACCCTGACCCTCTCCCGGCGGGAGAGGGAACCTTTTGCCGCAATCGCGTCACCGAATTCAGAACGAAATCGCAAGAACTGAATAGCCCTGCGAAATGCATCCCACGCTTCCCGTTCACGAACGCTGCAAGGAGCCCGCCGTCCGCCGCGTATACAGCAGGCAGGCGCCCGTCGCCGGCCGCGCGACGGGGCGGCCGTATTGACACGGCCCGGTGCGCTCTGGATAAAGGGACATGGTGCCGCGGCTGCCGTCGCGGCGCCCCCGGACGAAGGACAGGGAGGGAACGGCATGGCGGACCGGAGCGGAGTGGCCGGCGGCGCGCAACATTTCGCGTGGCTGGAGAAGGTCGAGCCGGGCCGGATCGCGTCCGTGCTGTCGGACGAAAGCGCCCGCGTCGGCGCCATCGTCCTCAGCCACATCGACCGGACCCACGCGGCCAAGGTGCTCGGCGGCATCGACGCCAAGGCGCGGGGTCGCATCGCCGCCGCCATGTCCGGCGCGCAGAAGACCCCCGCCGCCGTCCTCGAGCAGATCGCCGGGGCGCTCCGCGAGAAGGTCTACCAGGACGCCCCCGCCGAACCGGCCCCCGGCATGGTGCAGTACGGCGGCCCCGAGGTCGCCGCCGCCATCCTCCGCTACGCCGCCCCCGAGGTCCGGCGCAACCTCCAGCAGCAGGAGCCCGATCTCTTCGGCAAGCTCAAGCGGCTCATGTTCACCTTCGACGACTTTGCCCACACCCCCGACCGCGGCCTGCAGATCCTCTTCGGCGAGGTCGACATCCACGAGCTTGCCCTCGCGCTCAAGGTCGCCGAACCGGCGCTCCGGCGCCGCATCCTCGGTGCGATGAGCCACCGCCGCGCCCAACTGGTGGAGGACGAGATCGAGCGCCTCGGCCGGGTGCGGATGCGCGACATCGAGGAGGCCCGCAGCAACATCGTCGACCGCGCCCTCGCTCTCCAGGCCCACGGCCGCGTCGTCCTCGGCGACGAAGAGGAACTTGTCGACTGACGACGGCGGTTTCTGCTCGTTTCCCAAGCCGCGCGCCGCCTCCGCACCGGCGGGGGGCGGTGCCCGCGCCCTACGGCTTCCGTTCCGTCCCGTCCACCGCTTCGCCCGTTCGGGGGCGATCAGATCCCGTCGATGTCGGGCCGTTCGTGGTGCGTGCCGTGCTTGTGCTTGCGCCAGATCAGCTCGTGCGGCCGGCCCCACCGCCGCGGGCCCGACTGCAGCCAGCGCGCGGCCACGGCCCACGGGGTGTTGCGGTGGCGGCGGATGACGTCGTTGCAGGCGACGACGAGCTCGTCCATCCGGTGCGCGAAGAGGATCCGCGCCTCCTCCTCCAGCGCCGCGCCGGGGATGGGCCGCAGCACCAGTTCGCTCCAGTATCCCGGTTCGGTCGCGTCGTCCAGCGGCCCGTTGTACGCCTCGTAGGCGGCCAGCCAGCTCTCGGTGATGATCCGGTCGGCCAGGAGCACGCAGTAGAAGAGGTCGATGTTGGCGATGTGCCGGCGCGTCTCGCTCCGCTCCAGCGTCTCCTCGTCGGCGCGCGCGGGGCCGATCACCTCGATGAGCCGGTCCAGGAGCGCCCGCCGGGCGCGCAACTGCGCCAGTTGGGCCGGTTGCCGCGACGGCGGCCGGCAGAAGCTCTTCCGGTCGATGGCGGGCTTCCGTTCGTCCAGGAGCGCATGGAGCCGCACCAGCGCCTGGCCGTAGCGGTGCTGGCTGAGGCGCTCTTCGTAGACGAGCCGCGAGACCAGCTCCGGCCGGTAGAGGTCCATCCGGTTCCAGTCGATCCGGAACGGATTCCGGATGCCCTCGCTCACCGACATCGGCCGTTCGTCGCCGGCGGTCGGGTCGAGGATGAAGTAGGCGCCGCCGCTCCGGGCGGCGAGGTAGGCGAGGTCGTAGACGCCGAAGCCGCTCTTCACCTCGTCGCCGCGGAACTGCCCCAGGCCCCGCCGCTCGAAGTTCTGGCTGATCCGCAGCGGCACCTCGATGCGCGCCGACTCCGGCCCGCGCGAGGCCCACATCGGCCAGGTCTTCCCGGTCGGGTCGACGTAGGGCTCGTAGACGCGCGCGAACTGGAAGGGCGACTCCTTCCCCACCACCAGGAGCCGCGTCTTCGTCTCCACCAGGCGCTTCAGCGCCACCTCCAGCAAGGGCAGCCGGCGCTCGCGTCCGTCCAGGCGTCCGCTCCCGGCCACGGCCCCGATGGCGTCGCCGTCGCTCGTGTTCTCGTCGCTCAGGACCACCACCACCTTCGTCCAGCCCGTGCGCCCGGCCAGGAGCGATTCCGAGAGGCCGACGAGCGCGCTGCAGGCGTTCTCCTGCCCGGTCCGGTCGACGGGACTGTTGCGGATTGCGTCGCCGATGGCTGCGGTGTCGCGCGTGGGTTTCTGCAGCACCTGCCAGCCCGCTCCATAGCACGCCACCGCGGTCAGCAGGTTGCGCTTCCCGCCGCGGGTGAGGAGCTCCTGGATGTCCCGCGCGTGGGCGGCCACCGCTTCCTGGTCGTCCTTCATGCTGGCCGACTGGTCGAGGAGCCAGACGAGGAGCAGCCCCCGCCCCCCGCCGCCGGGGGTGCCGATCTTCGCGACGGTCGCGATCTCCCTGCCGATCCGCCCGATGCTGCCGCGCCGGCCCGAGACGCCGCTCCCGCGCTTCGCCGCCAGCGCCGCGCCCACGCCCATCGGCACCGGCGCGGGTTCCGAGACATCCTCGGCCGCATCGTCGGACGGGCTGTCGGCCGCGACCTCGCTCACCTCGATGGTGACCGGCTCGGTGTCGACCACGATGTCGGTGGGGTTCACCGGCGTCTCGACCGCCTGCTCGGTCAGTTCGGGCGCGGGGTTGGCGGTGTCCCGCATGATCTGCGAGAGCACGTCGTCCGGGTCCTCGGGTTCGGGGTCCGGATCGGGCTGGTCCTGCACCGGCGGCGGGTCCGGAATGTCGCCGTGGAGGATGAGCACGTCGCGCGGGCGGTCGGGCGGCATGGTGGGGATGAGCATGAGCAGGAGCAGCGCCACCATGTGCACGGCGGTGCTGGTCAGGTACCACGGCGCGGCCTGGAGCTGGCGGCGGATCTCCTGCCCGAGGGTGACGGGCGGGTCGGCCGCGAGCGCCGGCGCGGGGCCGGTCGGCTGGGGGGCCAGGGCGGTCATCGGATGCGTCCTCCTCTCGTTTCCGGCTCGCGGGCGGGGGAAAGCGCCCCGGCCCGCCCGGCGTCCGCCGGTGGGAGACGACGCGGCCTCCCCGTCGACGGCCCTTGCGGAGCCGTCGCCCGGACGATGCGCCGGTTTGTGTGTGAACGGTTGTCGCGCGGCGGAGCCGTGGCGTCCGCGGGTCGCCGTGCTCCTCCCGGCCGGGTGGGCCGCGCCGTGTTGCCTGTCACTCCTGCAAACGCGCCACCCCCGCGCCGGGTTCACGCGAAATCCGCCGCAAGCCGTCAACCCGCGGCGGAAGCCTGCGTGCGGGATCGCCATGCATGCCGCCGGAAGGCGCAACGCTGCCGGAGTCCCTGAAAGGGAAACCTCGAAACGCGGTTTGACAATCGGTAAGAGATGCTGCAGAATACATGTACATGCATGTACGTAGATGAAGGGATGCACGCGATGGCGACGAAGACGATCAGCATCGACATGGCTGCTTACGAGCGCCTCACCTCGGCGCGTCGTGGCAACGAGTCCTTCAGCCGCGTTATCCGTCGGCTGGTGCCCGCCCCACTGGACGTCGATGCTTACCTTGCCGGACTCGACGCCGCGCCCATCGGGGACGCCGCCGCCAAGGCGGTCGAGCGACACGAACGCGCCCGGCATGCGCCCTCGGCCCGCAAACGCTGATGGCCTGTCTCGATACCACCTTTCTCATCGATCTGGGGCGCCAATCCGGCGCGCGTCAAACACGCGCACGGGCGAAGCTGCGGGACCTGTTCGAACGGGGCGAACGCCTCTGCACCACCCGTTTCAACGTGGCGGAGCTCCATGTGGGGGTCTGCTGGTCGGGCGATGCGCAGCGTGAACGGAAGGCGGTCGAGGCGGTGCTGAGTGGCCTGGCGATTCTCGAGTTCTGTCAGGACGAGTCGGCGGTTTTCGGTCGCCTGACCGCCCATCTGCAGCAACTGGGCCGTCCCACCGGGGATATGGATGCGCTCATCGCCGCCACGGTCCTGGTCGCGGGCGAGACGCTGGTTACCCGCAACCCGAAGCACTTTGCCGGCATCCCGGGACTGACCGTCGAAACATACTGAATGGAAATCAAGACAATGGGATTCATTTTGATATGCGGCCTTGCATTTATTGCGGCAGTTGTCGGAATTGGGGCCGTTAGGTTTCTTGGCTGGCCCTACTGGTCATATCATGTCTTAGTAATCACCATCGGATGCGTTTTGTATGTTTTAAGTTCTTCGTTGATGATGTGGTATATTCGCAAAAACGCACCTGAATATGAATCGTTTGAAGAGGTAATGCCTGGCGTTCAGAAATGGGAGTTGACTGCGGGAGCGGGTATTGTGCCAAAATGGGTTTCGTTTATCGGAATTGTGGCCAATGGGGGTATCCCCTTGACTCAAGTGCCCCCAAGATATAGCGTCTTCCTTCATGGAAAACTACCCGCGCACGCTTACGGAGTTGGAATCCCGGTTCTCCACGGAAGAAGCCTGCCGTGCATACCTTTCTCGGTTGCGGTGGCCGAACGGGGTTCGGTGCCTGCGATGTGGCGGCGACTCGTGTTGGCCAACCCAACGCGGCCTGCTCATGTGTACCGAATGCGGGAAGCATATCTCGGTTTTGGCGGGCACGATCTTCGACCGCACGCGGACCCCGTTGCCGATCTGGTTCCGGGCGATCTGGTGGGTGGTGACGCAGAA
>CAZKKD010000231.1:0-6985 GCA_964553265.1 uncultured Planctomycetales bacterium
TTGATCATCGCCTCGCTCATCGGCGGGTGCGTCCCGAGCGCGATGAGGACGTCCAGCTTGGCCGCGCGCCCGGCGACGGCGGCGTGGATGGCCTTGAAGACCGGGCCGACCGGCGCGCTGCGGGTGTGGTCCGGCACCAGGAGCAGAATGCGCTTTCCGTCGGGGGCGGCGCGGTCGACGCCCTCGCGGACGGCGGCGCGCAGTTCGTCGTCGGTCAGGGTCCGATCGGCCGCGCCGAGGCCGGTGGCGTCCGGAGCCTGCTGTGGGGACTGCATCCTCGTGTTCTCCTCAGTTGAGCGGGATGGTGTGGAGGCCTGTGGGCCACGTCATGGCGAGAGGAACAGCCGGTTGTACATCGAAACGGACATGATCGTAGTGGAGAGGATAGCGGACACAACCACATTGGTGTCGATGATCACCTTCACGCCGCATCCCGGACGGCCTGGATTTCGGCGCGGATTTCATCTTCGGTGACGGCGGTCACGGCGGGGGCTTCGCGCGTGCGCTGCAGAAGATCGCAAAGGGCTTGGCGCTCAGCCGCGCGCTCCTCCTCGTCGCTGACCACCAGCACTTCCACCCGTTCGCCGGGACGGAAGGGAAGGTCTGTCAACACCAACCGCGAGGATGCTTCGATCGTCGCCATCCGTTTGTATGCCTGCATGTGGGAATCCTCCTCCGTTTCTGCTGTAGGAGAGTATACCCCCGGCGGCGTGGGCGTGCAAGCATCCCGCGTACGTGCGGGAGCCGGACAACCCGATTTGCTTCGCCGGCTGCGTGCGAGTTCAGTCGTTTCCGGCCGTGCCCGCCTCCTCCCGCCACTGCGGCAGGGCGGCGTCGATGCCGTCTTCGAGCGGGCGGAACGTGGTTGTGCAGCCATCGGTGCGGAGCGTGGTGAGGTCGGCCTCGGTGAAGCTCTGGTACTTGCCGCGCAGCTGGTCGGGGAAGGGGACATACACCACCGTGCCGCCGCCGAGGCGGTCGATGAGCAACTCTGCCGTCTCGTTGAAGCTGCGGGCCGTTCCGGTGCCGATGTTGTAGAGGCCCCACCGGTCGTCCCCCTCCAGGAAGGAGACGGTCGCCTCGGCCACGTCCTCGACGTAGACGAAGTCGCGCTTCTGCTCGCCGTCGCCGTAGCCGTCCGAGCCGGTGAAGAGCTTTGCCGTGCCGGTGGTGGCGAGCTGGGTGTAGAGCCGCGTCACCATCGACGCCATCCGCCCCTTGTGCTGCTCGCCGGGGCCGTAGACGTTGAAGTAGCGCAGCCCCGCCACGGTGGCGGCGGCCTTGTCGATGCGGCGGCGGACATAGGTGTCGAAGAGGAGCTTGGAGTAGGCGTACAGGTTGACCGGCTGCTCGTGCTCCGGGGCGATGATCGACGGGCCGGTCGGGCCGTAGAGCGCCGCGGTGGAGGCGTAGACGAAGCGCACCCCCTGCTCGAGCGCGAAGGCGAAGAGCTCCTTCGAGAAGGTGAAGTTCGCGTCCAGCATGTACTGCCCGTCGGTCTCCATCGTGTCGGCGCAGGCGCCGAGGTGGAGGATGCCATCGACGCCGGAAAGGTTGCGCGCGCGGAGATCCGCCCGGAAGGCCTCGCTGTCGGCGTAGTCGTCGATGCGGCAGGCCGCCAGGTTGCGGAACTTCGCGCCGTCGGACAGGCTGTCGACCGCCAGGATGTCGTCGATGCCGCGTCGGTTGAGCGCGCGGACCACGTGGTGGCCGATGAAGCCGGCCGCGCCGGTGACAATGTACATGCCGCCTCCTTGTCGAAATTCGCTTGCATGCGTCCGGATCCGGTGGTTCGATCATAAGGGGCAGTCGGGAAGCGTCCAGCGTTTTGTGCCGTCCCGGAGACGCGGGTGGCGCGCGGATTGCGGGCAAGAGGCAGAAGGGTCCGGCCGCAATGTCCGGAAATCGAACAGTGCTGTTCCGGGATCGGGTGAAGGGAAGCTGATGGAGCCGCTGCCATCCAGGTCAGGACGGCGCAAACTGCTCGTGTACGCGGCGGGCGCGGCGTTGTTGCTGGCGGGCATCCTGGTTGTGGAAGGGGTGTTCTGGGGCGCGTTGCGCCCGGAAGCGGACGGTGCGCAGGTCTTCCTGGGCTGGCCCCTGGCGCTGGCCGGGTTCGCAGGGGGGGCGCTGGCGCTGTATGCCGTGTTCGTGATCCGTTCGCTCCAGCGTCGCGGCGAGCGGGAACTGGCCGAACTGCGCCTCTACCGGCAGGTGCTGGAGGAAGCCGAGGAAGCGATTCTCATCACCGACCCTTCCCGGCCCGACAACCCCATCCTCTACGTCAACCCCCGTTTCACCGAGATGACCGGCTATGCGCGCGAAGAAGTGATCGGCCGCAACCCCCGCTTTCTGCAGGGCGCGGAGACGGATCCGGAGACGGTCGAGATGCTGAGTACGGCCGTGCGGGACCGCCGCGCCGTGCACTGCGAGGTGCTCAACTACCGCAAGGACGGCACGCCGTTCGTCAAGGAGATGAGCCTTGTCCCCGTCTTCGACGAGCGGGGGCGGCTGGCGCACTTCTTCAGCGTTCAGACCGACATCACCGCCCGCCGGCGGGGCGAGTTGGCCCGGGAGCGGCTGGCCGCCATCGTGGAGAGCTCGCGCGACGCGGTGGCGGGGCTGGACACGGACGGGCGCATCCAGAGCTGGAACCCGGCCGCCGAGACGTTGTACGGGTACGCGGCCGACGAAGCGATCGGGCGCGACCTGGGCGCGATCCTGTTCCGCGAGGACGCGCCGACCTGGCGGGATCTCTTCGCCGGCGTACGGGACGGCCACGCCCTCAACCATCGCGAGACCGTGGTCCGGCGGCACGACGGGACGGCGGTGGACGTGTCGCTGACGCTCTTCCCCGTCCACGACGCGGACGGCCGGGTGGCGGGCGCCTCCGCCATCAGCCACGACATCAGCGCACGGAAACGGTACGAGGCCGCCCTCGCCGAGCAGAACCGGATGCTGGAGGCCTACGCGACCGAGATGGAGAGCCTCGCCGCCGACCGCGCCCGGGCGCTTGTCCACGCCGACCGCCTGGCCAGCATCGGCACCCTGGCCGCGGGGGTCGCGCACGAGATCAACAACCCCGTCAGCTACATCGCCGGCAACGTCGACCTGCTGCGCGAAAGCTGGCCCGCCGCCGCCGAAGGCATCCGCCGGGGCCTGGACCGGGCCGGCGACGCGCGCGAGGATCTTCAATTCCTCCTGGAGGAGATGCCGCCCATCCTCGACAGCTTCCTCGACGGGGTGGACCGCATCCGGGGCATCGTCAACAGCCTGCGCGGCTACGCGGCCAAGGGGACCCTGGCGACGGAGGGGTTTGACCTCGCCGACTGCATCCGCCAGGCGCTGGTGCTCTGCCACAACCGGCTGAAGTACAAGCACACGGTCGAGATCGATCTGCCCGACCGCGCCGTCCCGGTCCGCGGATCGGCGCAGCGGATGGAACAGGTCTTCATCAACCTCTTCCTCAACGCCGCGGACGCGATGGAGCCGCAGGGCGGCGGGACGCTCCATGTCGGGCTGGCGGCAACGGAAGCCGGCGCCCGGGTCGCGGTGCGCGACACCGGTCCCGGTCTTCCCGAAACGGAGGTGGGCCTGATCTGGGATCCGTTCTACACCACCAAGGCCGAGGGGGAGGGCACCGGGCTCGGCCTCGCCATCAGCCGCACCATCGTCGAGGAGCACGGCGGACGCATCGCGGCCGAAAACGCCCCCGACGGCGGCGCCGTCTTCACCATCGACCTGCCGCTGGACGCCTCTGCCTGAGGCGCTGCGTGCGAACGCGGACGCACCGCGTC
Source organism: uncultured Planctomycetales bacterium (assembly GCA_964553265.1). Classification (GTDB taxonomy): domain Bacteria; phylum Planctomycetota; class SZUA-567; order SZUA-567; family JAFGNG01; genus CAZKKD01. Next base: position 3,798 of record CAZKKD010000231.1, read on the forward strand.
CGCGCGCGTCTCAGACGTCCCGGCCCTTGCCGCTGTCCAGGGTGTCGGCCAGGGCTTCGGGGTAGGGGTCGAAGAGGACCTGCTCGCGCAGATACGGGCTGTCGCGGCGGGCCAGCCAGGCGCGGATGATGTGCAGCGGCACGCTGAAGGGCGCCTTCTCGCCGCGATAGCGGTCGAGCGTCTCCAGGAAGAACGCCTTCTCCTCCGCGGCGAGGTCCTTCTTGTAATGACCGAGGAGGTGCTGCAGGACGTTCAGCTTCGCCTCCCTGCGGGGCTGGCGCGACAGGAGCGGCCCGAGTTCGCGGGCGTAGGCGCCGAAGACGCGGTCCGGCGCGCGGTGTTTCGGGTTGGCCACGATGCGCCCGAGCTTGCGCATCCCCTCCTGGTGGTAGGCCATGAGCAGGTACTTGTGCCGGGCGTGGAAGGCGACGAGGGCGCTCATCTCGCCGGATGCCTGCGCGGCGCGGAAGCGGGCGTGGGTGAAGAGCGCGAGGAGAAAGTTTTCGCGCAGGTTGTAGTTCTGCAGCCGGCCCTCGTCCTCCACCGGCCGGCCCGCCAGCCGCTCCAGCACCGCCGCGCCGAAGAAGCCCGGCCCCCGCTTGCCCGCCTGTTTGCTGTCGGCGCCGGGGAAGACCTTCACCCCCTTCAGGCCGCAGGAGGGGGAGCGGTACTTCAGGATCGCGCCGTCCACCGGGCCGAGTTCGTCGAGGAATCCGGCGCAGAAATCGTTCATGGCCCCGGTGCAGTCGCGCCCCGTTTCCGGCTGGACCAGCCGCCGCCCGGATCCGTCGTCGACGATGCGGATCGGCGGACGCGGCACGCCGAGGCCGATGGCGACCTCGGGGCAGGTGTGGCGGTACTCCACGAACGCGCCCAGCTTCTCCACGAAGCGGTCGGGAATCGTCTGCCCGTTGTACCGGCAGCGGTCGAACCCGAGGCAGCGGCTGACAAGGACAATCGGACGCGGATGCGGCATGGCGGTCTCCCGGTCGGGGGCTAAGAGGCGGTGTCCACGGGCGGTGCGCCGTCCGCGGTGGGTGAAGATGCGGGCAGGTGGTCCAGGAGGGCGCGGGCGGTGCGCTCGCCGACGCCGCGCTCGCCGAGGAGCGTTCGGAGCGAGAGGAGCTCGGCCCGGATCGCCGCGCGCCGGCCCGCATCGTCCAGGAGCGCGAGGCCCGCCGTCGCCAGCGCCGGTCCGTTGGCCGCGTCCTGCAGGAACTCCGGCCCCGGCGCGGTCGGCGTCCGGCCGGGCGGGGCGACGTCGTGCAGCAGCAGGTTCGGCAGCGTGAAGTGCTCGGTCCGCAACAGCCGGCGCGCGATGGCGTGCGTCAGCGGCGCGGTCCGGTAGAGCCCCAGCATCGGCGTCCCGTAGAGCGCGGCCTCCAGCGTGGTGGTGCCGCTCTTGGCGAGGAGCAGGTCCGCCGCGGCCATCACCTCGTGCGCGCGCCCGCGGACGACCGGGATTTCCCCCAGCGGCCGGCCCGCCAGGGCGGCCAGGTCGGCGTCGGAGAGGTGCGGCGCGGCCGCGACCGCGGCCGCCAGCTTCGGCCGTGCGGCGCGCATCCGGTCGGTCGCGTCCAGGAGCGCCGGCAGGATGCGCTGCACCTCGCCGCGCCGGCTGCCGGGGAAGAGCCCCACCAGCGGCGTCCCGGCCTCGAGGCCCAGCTCGCGCCGCAGCGCCGCGCCGTCCTCGTCCAGGTCGAGCTCGTCCAGGAGCGGGTTGCCGACGAAGCGCGCCGGCACCCCCTCGGCCGCCAGCAGGTCGGGTTCGAACGGGAGGATGCAGAGCGCCTCGTCCACGGTCCGGCGGAGCGTGCGCACCCGGCGGTGGTTCCAGGCCCAGAACTTGGGCGGGATGTAGTAGAGGACCCGCGGCGCGGGCCGCAGGCGCCGGAGCGCCTTCGCCAGGCGGAGGTGGAAGCCGCCGTAGTCGGTCAGCACCACCACGTCGGGCCGGGTGGTCCGGATGTGCTCCAGGCAGGTGCGGAAGAGGCGGCGGATCGTGCCGAGGTGGGCGATCACCTCGACGAAGCCGGTCACCGCCGCGTCGGCGTCGGCAACGGTCTCCACGCCCGCGGCGCGGAGGGGGTCTCCGCCCATGCCGCTCAGGCGCAGGTCGGGCCGCAACCGCCGCAGGTGCGTCGCCGCCAGGGCCAGGTGCGTCTCGCCCGACGGTTCGCCGGCGGAGAGGTAGAGGCTCCCGGGCATCACGCGCCGTCCAGCAGGGCCAGCGCCTCGGCATACGCCGTGAAGGTGGGCTTGTCGAAGAGGACGAAGCGGACGTGTTCGATCCCGCCGTCGCCGTCGCGGAGCGTCTCGCGCACCGCGCCCAGCGCCACCGGCGCGGCCTGGGCTGCGGGGTAGCCGTACACCCCGGTGCTGATCGAGGGGAAGGCGATGCTGCGGAGGTCGTGCGCGCGCGCCACCTCCAGCGAACGGCGGTAGCAGCTCGCCAGCAGGCGCGACTCCCCGGCGTGTCCTCCCCGCCAGACCGGGCCGACCGTGTGGATGACGTACCGGGCCGGCAGCGCGCCGCCGGTGGTGAGGACCGCGTCGCCGGTCTCGCAGTGACCGATGGCGCGGCAGGCCTCCAGGATGGCGGGTCCGCCGGCGCGGTGGATGGCGCCGTCGACGCCGCCGCCGCCCTGCAGGCCGTTGTTGGCCGCGTTGACGATGGCGTCGACCGCTTCGGTCGTAATGTCGCCGCGGGCCAGCTCCAGGCGGGCGCCGCCGACGCGCACTTCGGTCTGCATGCTGTTCCTTCCCCTTCCGCCGGGTCGGGCAGGTGTCCCCTTTCTGTGTACCACGCGTCGCGGCGGGGGTCAAGCGCCGAGACCGGCCTCTCCGGCGGGTTTTGTGCCCCGGCGGGCGAACACGGCGGTGGTTCTCCGGGGAGAAGTGCGGGTCGGGCAGGGGATGGCCGGGGGTGGCTGCGCCCTCGGCGGGGTTCCGTGACGTTCGCCTTGCGCGGGGCGCGGGGACAAAAGGTTTGACAGGGGCCTGGACGCCCTGTAAAAAAAGCGTGTCCGACACCGTGGGCGCCGGGTGGGGCGCCCGCGGGGGGAGCGCGATTTGCCGAACGCCTCCCACGGCTCCGACCACAACGCGCGCAGGTTGTTGTCTGGCAAGGGAATGGGACGGGGACATGCCTGAGGATTTCTCCCAGGACGACATCGACAAGCTGCTGG
>CAZKKD010000232.1:0-6967 GCA_964553265.1 uncultured Planctomycetales bacterium
CTTCGAGGTCGAGGAGGAGGTCCTGGAGCCAGAGCGTCGCGCGCTTGCCGACGGTGGTGGGCTGCGCGGGCTGGAAGTGGGTGAAGCCGAGGGTGGGGCGGCGGCGCTCCTTGCGGGCGAAGTCGCCGAGCGCGCGCACCACCGCGGCGGTCTTTTCCGCGACGAGGCCGAGCGCCTGGCGCAGGAGCAGGAGGTCGGCGTTGTCGGTGACGAAGCAGCTTGTCGCGCCGAGGTGGATGATGCCCGCCGCGTCGGGGGCCTGGACGCCGAAGGCGTGGACGTGGGCCATCACGTCGTGGCGCACCTCGCGCTCGCGCGCCTCGGCGACGTCCCAGTTGATGTCGTCGACGTGGCGGCGGAGCTGGGCGATCTGTTGCTTCGTCACCGGCAGGCCCAGTTCGTGTTCGGCCTCGGCGAGGGCGACCCAGAGCGTGCGCCAGGTGCGGATGCGCGCCTCCATGCCGAAGAGGGCGGCCATCTCGCGGCTGGCGTAGCGGGTGATGAGGGGGTTCTCGTAGACGTCTTTGCTCACGGCGGTTTCCTTACGTTCCGGGCGCGTCAGGCGATGATCTCGACCGAAAGGCCGACCGCTTCCGCAGCGTCGAGCTGCCGCCGGTCGGCCGAGACAAACCGTTCGGCCCCCCAGCTCAGCGCCGCGCCGATGTGGATCGCGTCGGCGGCGCGGAGCGGGGCGGCTTCGAGCGCATCGACGGCGCTTCCCAGCGCGTCCGCCTCCAGCGGGAGCAGGGCGGCGGCGGCGAGGTCCGCTTCCAGATCCCGCCGCAGTCGCCGGTACGCCGGGGCCGACAGGCGGCCCTCGCGGCGCAGGCGGCAGAACGCGGCAATGCTCTCCGGGTAGACGAGCACCGAGAGCCCCAGCGCCTCGGCCTCCGCGCAGAGCGCGTCGATGCGTTCGCTCCCCGCCTCGTCGACATACCGCTTGAGAAAGGCCGACGTGTCGACGAAGAGCTTCACCGGCCGGACTCGTCGCGGTCGCGGAGGACAGCCTCGGCCACCGAGGTCCCGGGCAGGGCGACCTTGCGCCGCGGGCGCTTCCAGAGCGGCTGCGCTTCGGTCGCGCCCGGGGGCACCAGGTCGGCCACGGGTGTGCCGTGACGCAGGATGCGCACGCGCTCTCCGGCGGCGACGAGGTCGAGAAACGCGCGCGCGTGCCGTCGGAACTCGGTGAACGAGGCGGTCTTCATGCCGGGTGGCCCTCCGCGAAGAATCTGTACAGAATGTACAATTCTCCGGCCCGCCTGTCAAGTCCGTCTCCCTGCTCAGAACCGCAGTTCGCGGACGAGGTCGATGTAGTACTGGTAGTTCTCCAGCGGGGTGCCCGGGGTGATGAGGTGGTCGGGCATGATCATGAAGCCGCCTTCCTTCATCAGCGGAATGTGCTTCTCCAGCTCGGCCTTGATGGCGGGCTTGTCCGTCTCCAGGACCAGCTTGTCGTAGCCGCCGATGATGCGCAGTTCCTTGCCGAAGCGCTCGCGGAAGTGCTCCGGGGTCGCGCCCCAGGTGCCGGGTTCGATGGGGAAGAGGACGTTGACGCCGCTGTCGAGCCAGGGCTGGGCGAGCGGCTCGACCATGCCGTCGGAGTCGATCCCGAGCAGGTCCACGCCGTGCTCCTCCAGCTTGTTGCGGATCTTCCGGTAGCCGGGCGCGACGTGCTGGACGAAGAGGTCGGGGCTCACCAGCGGGCCGGTCTTGCCGCAGATGTCCTCCCAGCCGAAGCCGAGGTCGGGCTTGGTCTGCATGCGGGGGATGACCTGGTCGAGGCCCCAGCAGACGAGGTCGCTGATGGTGTCCACCATCTCGGCGTAGCAGTCGGGGGCGTCGTACATGAGGTAGGACATGTTCTCCACGCCCATCCAGTTGCGGATCCAGCCCATCATGCTGGCGGTGCCGATGACGATGGGGAGGCCGCTCTGCTCGGCGTTTTCGATCTGCTTGTCCAGGTTCTCGGGGATGCGCCCCGGGTCGGGCTGCAGGCGCTTCTTGTACTCGGGCCAGTCGTCGGCGGTCTTGAGGGTGAAGTCGATGTAGTGGGGGATGCAGCTCTTCTGCTTCCAGTCCTGCTTGATGACCCCTTCGCCGTCGCGGAAGATGCGGTACTCGTCGGTCTCCTCCAGCACCTCCTCCTCGAAGGCGGGGTAGAGGTTGACGTTGGCGCCGACGCCGCACCAGTGCGGCCGGGTGCCGAGCACCTCGTGGATGTTCGCCTCGGGGTCGAGGCCTTCGTCGTGCCAGCGCTCGAAGGTCTCCGGCCAGGCGGTCCAGTGGACGACCGGCATCCGGTCGAAGTCGCCGTAGGTCATGATCTCGTGGAACAGCTCGCGGTTCGTCATCTGACCCCTCTCCTCAACAAGGCAGGCGGACGCGTCCCACTTCCTTTCCTGGCCGGCCGGACCTCCGACGGCCGGGACGCGCCGGGGCGATTGTGGAAAAGAATCCCGCGGGATGCCAGCGAAAACCCGAACAATCAAAACCGGATTGACACGCCCGCCCCCGGCGGGTAGGCTGTCGGCATGCAGGTTCGGATGGAGCACAGGCCGCATGGCGTCGCACTGCGGCGGGGCGTTCGGTGATCGTCGGGGCGCCGGCGCCGGGACGCGAGGGGCGCAGCGACGCTGAGGAGAGGATACGGCATGAACAGGATGCGGATGGTCGGAAGGGCGCTGGCGGTGGCGCTGCGGCTCGGGGCGCTGGGGGCGGGGGCGACCGCGTCGGAAGCGGGGCGCCGGGGCGGGCGCGTGGAGGAGGTGATGCGGGTCAAGAGCTACCCCGCGCGGTCGTGGGACGACGCCTTCACCTTCGAGAGCGACAGCTACCGCGTCCGGACCAACACCAGCCAGGACGTGGCCCACTACATCGGCCAGCTCATGGACTACGCGCAGAAGAACTACAAGGAGATCTTCAGCTACGACGACGCGGTCGAGAAGATGGACATCTACGCCTACCGCACCTACCAGGAGTTCGCCACCATCGGCAAGGCGATGCCGGGTTCGGCGGGGTTCTTCCGCTACCGCGGGGACGTGAGCGAGATCCATGTCGCCTACATCGACAAGTGGGGCAAGACCTACCCGACGCAGATCCTCCTCCACGAGGGGACGCACCAGTTTGTCCACCAGGCGATCGACTTCGCGGTCCCCGCCGCCTACAAGGACAAGATCCCGGACATGAGCCGCCTGCCCAGCGTGCCGCTCTGGCTCAACGAAGGGATGGCCACCTACATCGAGAACGCCTACTACGACGGCCGCCGGCTGGTGGTCGGCGAGGTGAACGTCAACCGCCTCCGCGGCCTGCAGGCGCTCATCAAGCGCGGGCAGGTGATCCCGATGGAGAAGCTCTTCCAGGTGGAGGGGGGCGAGGCGTTCATGGCCATGCACTGCTACGAGCCGGCGTGGGGGCTGGTCTACTGGTTCCTCCACGACAAGCGCAGCAGCGTGCAGAAGAAGAAGCGCAAGCTCCTCAGCGAGCTCGTGGACGCCTGCAAGCGCGGCTTCATGGAGACCCCGGAGAAGGACTTCGAGCGCCTCTTCCTCACCGGGCCGAACTGGCAGCAGCAGTTCTGGCCGAAGTGGCGCCAGCACATCCGCGAGCAGAGCATCGCCAAGCTGCGCGAACTCACCGTGAAGGACAACCCCTTCGACAAGTGGGAGCAGGTCTGGCACGCGTGGATCCTGGACCTCAACCCCCACAAGCCCTACGGCGGCCTCGCGGACTGAGCGCGGGCGCAACTCAGAACACCGCGCCCGCAGGTTGCTGCCCATTTCCTCTCCCAGAGGGAGATATTCGCCTGGCGAATGCGTTTGTCTGTTTCTGCGGATCTGTATTCAGCGGCCGAGCCAGGCGTCGGCGATGGTGACGTAGAGGCGGGCGGCTTCGGCCACCTCGTCGAAGCGGATGCTCTCGTCGACGGTGTGCGCGCGGGCCAGCCGCCCGGGCCCCAGCACCACCGGCCGGCACCCCGCCGCGTACAGCAGGTTCGCGTCCGAGTGGCTGCGGAACGCCTCGGGCGCCCAGGCGCGGCCGCGCCGGCCGAAGGCCTCGCGGACCGCGCCGACGAAGGCGTCGTCCGCCGGGACGCGGTAGCCGGGGTGCCGGGTGGGGAAGGCGGCGGCCTCCTCGGGGTCGGCGCAGTCGGGCGCGGCGGCGAGGGCGGCCAGGAGATCGGCTTCCACGTCCTCCAGCGGCCGGTCGGGCGGGGCGTGGAGGTCCATCCACGCGTCGCAACGGTCCGGCACGGCGAAGCCGGCGGTCGAGCTCTGCAGGTCGCGGATGTTGTAGACCACGTCGGGACGCTCGGCTTCCAGCCGGTCGGTGATGCGCGTGAGGAGCGCCAGCATGCCGCAGACGGCGTTGCGGTCGCGGCTCGCCTCGGCGGCGTGGCGCTTGACCCCGAGGGTGTGGAGGTGCGCCTCCAGGTAGCCGTAGTGCGCGAGCGCCGGGGCGAGCCCGGTCGGCTCGGCCACGATGGCGTGCGGGGGCGGCGGGTGCTGCAAGAGCGCCTGCGCCCCGTCGCCGTCCTCCTCCTCCCCCACCACCAGCGCCAGCAGGATGGGCGGCGGTTCCGGCGACGCATCGGCCAGGCGCAGGTAGGCCTCGATGAGCGCGGCGCACCCGCACTTCATGTCCGCGGCCCCGAGCCCGTGCAGGCGCTCGCCGTCGTCGACGGGCGGCACCTGGTCGGCGGTGCTGGCCGGGACGGTGTCGAGGTGGCCGAGAAAGAGAAGCTCCGGCTCCACCCCGTAGGGCCGCAGGAGGAGGTTGCCCCGCGTCTCGTCCACCGGCTGGTGCTCCACGGTCAGGCCCGCGGCCAGGAAGCGTTCGGCCAGGAGGCGGCAGACGGCCTCTTCCTTGCCCGAGGGGCTGTAGACCGAGAGCAGGTCCAGCGCGAGCGCGCGCAGCGCCCCGGCGTCGACGGCGTCGGCGGTGGCGGGCATGGCTACTCCTCGTCGGCGGTTTCGAGGTTGAGGGTGAGGTAGACGTGGTCGGTGGGGTTGGCGAAGCCCTTGCCTTCGAAGAAGCGCAGCGCCGGCTCGTTGTCGGCCTGGGTGTCGATGAGCATCATGCGCACGTTGTCCTCCTCGATCCGGGCGCGGTAGGCGTCGAAGAGGCGGCTGGCGATGCCGGCGCGGTGGAGGTCGGGGTCGACGCCGAGCCAGAGCAGGTGCCCGTAGCTCCAGGCGCTGCGGGGCTTGCGGATGACGGTCCCGAGCGCGAAGCCGGCGAGCCGGTCGTCCGCGTCGGCGACAAAGCAGAGCTCCCCGTCGGAGAGGAAGAGGCCGGTCACCTCGTACTCGTCCCAGGTGCGGTAGAGGTTGGCGTACTCGCTGGTGAAGATGCGTTCGCCGAGGTGGTAGACGTCGGCGACATCGTCGATCTCCATGGTGCGGATGCGGATCTCGGCGGGCTTGGGCATGGCGGGTCTCCTCGGCGGTGACAGTCGGCCGGCGCACAGTCCCGCGGATTGTACCCCGCCCGCCCCCCGCGACAAGGCCAATCCCGGCGCCCCGGCAGAGCCCGGCCGCGGTCCGCCCGAAACCGCATGCGCGAGCCGCGCCCCTCTCGTTCACCCGGACTGGCTCCTGAAGCTGGCGCTGTGTCGGCCCTGCAAGACGGCACGGTCGGGGGAGCACAACGGCAAGAGGGGCAAGTACGCAAGGCCGACAAAGCGCCTTCGCAGCCGGAGTCGGTCGCGCAGGTCCCTGGTGAAGCACGGGCTCTGGCCCCTCCCGGTTCGGGAATCGGAAAAGGAATTGGAGGGATGCGGCGGCGCGTCCGATAGTAGAAAGTGACGGCAAGCGGCTTGACACCGGCCGCGCATCGTGTATGTAGAGGGGTGGAGGAACCGCAATGTTGCAGCACACGCACCAGCCCACTGCCCGCCCTGACCGCGCCCGCCGCGGCCTGGCTCTCGTCGTACGCGTACTTCCGAGGGAGACGGCGTAGCCCGGGCGGCGTGGAACCACCGAATGCCTTCCCCAAGCCCGGGCCGACGCCCGGGCTTGTTCCGTTTCCGGGGAACCGAACGCAATGGAGGACCGACCCATGAAGACCCGCACCCCCCGCTTCCGGCTGTCGACCGGATCCGGTCCGCGCCCCCCGTCGTTTCGCGCCGGATCGGCCGGTGGCGGAGCGAGCCGGACGTCCCTCTCCCCCCGGGAGAGGACAAAGGTGAGGGGATTCCGCTCGTCCGGATGCCCTCACCCCGACCCTCTCCTCGCGGGAGAGGGGGATCGGGCGGCCCGCCGGCTGTCGACGACGCCTGCCGCTCCCGCCCGGTGCGGACAGGAGCGCCCGAATCCGGCGGCGCGGTGCGGCTGCCTCTCCGGCGGAGTCCTGATCGGTGCGAAGCCCGCGTCGGGGACATGCGGGGCGGGGCTGGTAGCGGTAGCGCTGCTTGTAGGCGGGGGAGGGTAGCCCGGGCCGCATCGACGCCTTGTGATGCAACGACCCCGGGCCCGCCGCCCGGGGTTTTTTTGTGATTCGACTGTTGATCCGACTGTGAATCCGAACCGAACGGAGCGCCAGAAGACCGAACCACCACCACCGCCCGCCGGCATGCCGCCGCGGGCCCGAAAGGAGCCAGCCATGACCGGTGCAGAAATCGTCATCGAGGGACTGAAGCGCCACGGGGTCGACACCATCTTTGGCTATCCCGGCGCCGCGCTCATCCCCGTCTTCGACCGCCTCTACGACGAGACCGCCTTCCGCTTCGTCCTGCCGCGCCACGAGCAGGGCGGCATCCACGCGGCCGACGGCTACGCCCGCGCCACCGGCCGCCCCGGCGTCGTCTTCGCCACCAGCGGCCCCGGCGCGACCAACCTCGTCACCGGCCTCGCCACCGCCCACGCCGACCCGGTCCCCCTGGTCGTCACCCCCGGCCAGGGCAAGACCACCCCCACCGGCACCGACCCCCTCCAGGAGGCGGACCTCCCCCGCATCACCCCCCCCACAC